>JAHJDG010000045.1 GCA_018812265.1 bacterium
CCCGCCGATCGGCGGGCTTCGTCGTGATAGGGATGGCTTCACGATAGGCAAACGAGATCACACACCGAAAGTTCTATCTGCTCTTTCGCCACCTACGGTTTTCTTCGGATGCTTCGGTTTCCGCTTGTACGCCGTGTCCGGTTCGATTACCTTGGGCGGTTTCTTCGGCAGCGGAATCCGCGGCTTGGGTTTCCTGGTCTTGTCAATCTTCGGTTCGGGACTCATTTTCGTTTCGACAGTGGAACCCGGAGGATGTTCTCGCCTCGGTCATTATCCGGCAGCACCCGCACCAAAAACTCGCCGATGTTATCGAGCAGTATCGTCACCTGATTCCATAGAAACTGCCAGCCGTTGCCGATCCCGCGCGCCATGACGTATCCCAGATTCGTGAAGGCACCCGCCATGTCGGTGCGCGTCGTGTCAGGTGTCATCCGATCCCAGACGCTTGCCAACATCGGTTCCGTCGTACTCGGCAAGAATGTTCTGTCAATCGTCAGGCTGTCGCGCCTGATGACCGAATCGGCTGATTCCGGCGAGGTCTGGGCGAGCGACAAGCCGGCCAATACCAGGAGTAGAAACGTGACGATGCACGCTCGCATGAAACTCACGCCGGAAAATCGAGACCGTATTCGGGAACGATCACTCCGATGTCGGGTGGCTGCTTGTCTCTCCAGTATTCCAAAGCGAGTCTCGCAAGATGTTTCACTTGAGGGTGGCTGGTGGTTGGTTTGCTGGGAAGGAAGCTCTCAATTTGCGCGCGCACCTCATCGTTCAATTTCGCCAAACCTGGGCCGATCAAGACCATTTCGCCTGCGAGCTTGCCGCGTAAGTCCTCGTGCGGCACGACGGCATGATCAGAGACGATTTCCAGTGAATTCGTGGCAAACGCACTCCAGTGAACCGCGTTCCGTCGCGCGGGCGAGATGACTGCCACGCTCTTTCTATCGCCCAAATAGTTCGCGGCAATGACCTTCAGAGAAGAAATGGGAAATATCTTTAGTTCTGCGCCGCGCGCAAGTCCTTTGGCGAAGGCGTAGCTCACGCGCAGGCCGGTGAACGAACCGGGGCCGCTGCCGAGGGCGATCCCGGTGAGCGCGCGCGGCTCGATCGGCCATTCGCCGAGCAGCTCGCGGACTTCCTCGGCCAAGCGGTCGCGGTCCGCAAGCGTGCGTTCGATGAATCGCTCGGCCGATTCGTAGAGGCCGATTACCGTCGTGTCGGTGGAAGCTTCAAGACAGAGCAGCATCGCTTTTCCGTTTCACGGTAATTCGGCGGCGCGTATCGCCCTCGGATTCAATCGTAATCTCAATCGTTTCCGGCGGCAGTAGTTCGCGCACTTTCTCGGCCCATTCGATGACCAGGACTCCGTCCCGTTCGAAATACTCCTCGAGTCCCATCGCACGGAAAACGGTTGCGTCTTCAATGCGATACAGATCGGCATGGAACAACTTGACTCGTCCCGCGTATTCGAGAACGTAGTTGAAGGTTGGGCTGATGATTTCTTCGCGCACCGACAGCCCCCGCCCGATCCCCTTGGCGATTACCGTCTTGCCCGCGCCCAGTTCACCGTAGAGAGCCACGACCGCACGGGACTCCAACGTTCGTGCGAAGTCCGCAGCCCAGAGGAGAGTTTCAGCAGGAGAATACGTGAGGATTTCAGTTTCTGTCATCCAAATATGTCGCACTGTCGTGCGCGGCTACGAAAGCAAAGACACGACACAATGAATTGTGTCGCTACAATATTGTTCGCTGTGAGTATGGGTCGGCTGTAAGCAGCCGACACTGCGGAAAGGCGGGCACGATAAATCGGCCCCTACGACTCTTCATCCGTCATCCCTCATTTCTCATCCTTCATCGCTCATCGTTTATCGCTTATCCCTTGCCTTCCATCGTCACCACCGGCATCACCATCTCTTCGAGCGAACAGCCGCCGTGGAGGAAGGCGTCCTTGTAGAGCGCGAGGTACTTGTGGTAGTTGGTGGGATAGACGAAGTAGTTTCCCTCGCGGGCGATGATGTAGCCGATGTTGAGTCCGCGTTGCGGCAAGCGGAACCTTTCAGGCTTGGACACGACGATGGCCTGCCGCTTGTCCACCTTCAGATTGCGGCCGTGCTTGAACCGTAGACTGGTGGAAGCCTCGCGGTCGGAAACGACCTTCGCTCCCTTGGTGACGCGAATCGAGCCGTGATCCGAGGTCACCACCACCGTCCACTTTTGCTTGGCGAACGCTTGCAGGATCTGCCTGAGACTCGAATGCTCGAACCACGCCCGCACGACGGTGCGATAGCCGGCTTCGTGGGGAATCATCTCGCGGATAACTTCGCTGTGACCGCGGCTGTGCCCGAGCATGTCCACGAAGTTGAACACCATCGAGACCAACCGGTTGTTGTAGAACTGCTGTACGCGCCGCAACGTGTTATTGGCTTCCTCGGGATCGAGAATCTTGACGTACTTCGGTTCGGGCTCGATTTTCAAGCCAACTCCAATTAGTTGCTTGTCGAGGAGCTGCCGCTCGAAGCGATTGGACGACATCTCGTCGTCGTCGCTGCGCTTCCACAGGTCGGGATAATCCTTCTCGATTTCGCCGGGGAAAAGACCCGAAAAGAGCGCGTTGCGGGCATAGGGCGTGGCCGAGGGCAGAATCGCGAAATGGTAGTCGCGCGTGATGCGGAAGCTGTCGTAGAGCAACGGTTCGATGGCCATCCACTGATCCGCGCGCAGGCAGTCTATCACGAGGAACAGCACGTTTTCGCCCGCCGCCAGCTTGGGCATGACCCAGCGTTTGACGACGTCGGTGGACAGCGGCGGCACGTCCCCCCGGCCCCACGCCCAGTCTTCGTAGTTCTGCTCAACGAACTTCCCGAATTCAACGTTGCATTCTTCGCGCTGTCCTTCGAGCGACTGCTTGAGTCCTTCATCGGGCAGGCGGTCGAGTTCGATCTCCCACGCCGACAGCCGCGCGTGAATATCCATCCATTCCCGCCACGTCGGACCTTCCATCAGCCGCTGCGAGATCTGCCGGAACTCGGCGAGGTAGTCGCGGGTTGCGATCTTCTGCTCGATCTGCGTGCGTTCGAGCACCTTCTTGAGCGCGACCAGAATCTGGGTGGGATTGACCGGCTTGGTGAGATAGTCGGTGATCTTCGCGCCGAGCGCCGTGTCCATCAGCGACTCTTCCTCGGACTTGGTGATCATGATGATCGGCAGATCGGGCCGTTTCTCCTTGATCGCCACGGCGGTTTCGATGCCGTCCATGCCCGGCATGTGCTCGTCCATGAGCACCACGTGAAACGGCTCGGCCAGCACGCGGTTGATCGCGTCTTCGCCGTTGGTCACGCCGACCACGTCGTAGCCGTACTGTCCGAGAAACAGTACGTGGGCTTCGAGCAGATCAATCTCGTCATCCGCCCAGAGGATTTTCTTGCGTTCAGGCATGGTGTTCCTGGGTTCGTCCGTAGATCAGTGTAAAACGTTCCACGCTACCGATTACGAGATCTTACGGAATATCGTTTACCAATTATTTCGTACATGCGTGCCAGTTCCGGCATAGCTTTTTCCAACGCCAAAAAGTGCTTTCTTATGGTCTTCCCGTCTCCCCTCACCGCCGGGCCGGTCATCGCTTTGCGAGGGCCGAGGCGCTCCGCGTTGTCGAGCGTCTCGTGGGCGATTGCGAAAGCCGCTTCCCGCGCGCGCTTTTCGGAAAGGCCGACCTTCTTGAGAATCTCCACCGCCGCTGCGAGGTTCGCGGCCACGAAGCCCGAGGCGAATACCGCCGAAGCGTGATAGAGAACTCGCATCTCCGCCGGAATCCGCACCGGTTTGCCGCCCAAAGCCCGCGCGAGCCGGAACGCCACCCGCACTCCGCGAGGATTCCCGTCAATCCCGAACGTCACTCCTTCGAGCCGCGCCGCCTCTCGCGAAGCCTTGGGGAACGTCTGATAGGGATGCCACGCCGCCACGCCCGCCCCTTGACCGGCCAGACTCCTTAGGATGCTGGCGTCTTGGACTCCCGAGGTGTGGAAGACGGTGATCCCCGGCCAGTCCAGAGGCAGCCGAGCAAGCTCGCGGACTGCATCCCGAATCCGGGAATCCCCCACGGCGAGAATGATAATTCCTTGAAATCTTTGAAGATGCACGGAATTCGTTACGAACTCGGCATGAACCTCACGCGCCAGTTTCCGTTCGGCGGCCCGGCTTCGCCCGACGAGGACAAGTCTCCGAAAGCCCGCCTCGCAGAGTCTCAAGGCCAGCGAGTGGCCCGCCGCGCCGAGGCCGATAATCGCAATTGGGATTCGTTTTGTGAGTGCAGGTTTCCGATCCATCGTATAAAGGTACGGCGGACGGCTCGCAAAAGCAAGTATTTCAAGGGTGTTCCGTTTCGTTTGTGGCGGTAAATTGTTGACTTTGGGAGAGGGAATCGTTAAGTTTTACGATACGTCTAAAAGGCCCTTTCGCATTCATCGGCCATCCCTTTCCGTCCAACCCCGGAGGTTCTTCGATTATGCTCGGCAAAGTACTGGAAGCAACGGTTCGTCTCAATGTCTATCTCCGGGAATCCGACGGCCACGTCCGCTCGATCACCGCCGACGCGTGGGGATTCAGTCAGGTCACCGGGCGAAAGGTGCTGGTCGTTCGCGATCTGCGTTCGCAGGTCGTTCACGTCCTGGGCCACGTTGTCCGCCGCTCGGAGATTCCGCAGGAGGACCTGCCGCTCATGATGCGCGCTCGCGTGGTCGAGGAGAGCGTGACGTCCTCCGGCCGCTCGGAATGGGAATTCTACCTCGAAGAAGTGGACCTTACCACCAAGCACGCCGTCCTCCGCGGTCCGCTGATCGAGCCGGCCTCGATTGTCGGCGGAGGAATCCGCCTCTAAGACTTCTCATTCTCGGACAGTCATTGCCTGACACTGGAAGGGTGATGAGTGATGACCAATTGATTGAGGGAAACATCATGAATAGTCCCCAATGTAGGAAAGGGAACGAGAAGAATCACAGTGAGCCGTCTGCAGAAGACCCCGCGCTGCTGGAACGAGATCTGTTCCTTGTTCCGCATGAGGGGCTTTTTGTTCTGTATCGCCCAATTTCGCGACTATGTGCACTGGTAGACAGCAACGTTGTTACCGATATAAGAGACCTTTTGGCCGGAGAGAAGGCCAAGGATTCTTCCCCGGCGTTGAAACGGCTGGATAGAGAAGGTTTCTTTCATCTGCCGGTTGAAGCGGAGTTCACCGCTACCGAGGAGGCTGCCGTTGATCCTGAGGCACCCTTCCGACCGCATGAAGTCACGCTGGACATTACCGGGGAGTGCAATTTGAGGTGTCTCTATTGCTACGGTTACGGCGGGGAGAAACCTCAACAGATGTCTGATCTTTGTGCGCGAGCGGCAGTGGATCTGTGCATAGGAAACTGTGAGGAGGATCGGCGCGGATTCGAATTAAATTTTCATGGAAGCGGAGAGCCAACACAGCATTTTCAATTGATGACGGAATTGGTGGGCTATGCTCGTCAGAAGACCTCGGAAAAGAATCTGCGATTGGTCACCAGCGTCGCCACCAACGGCGTTATGAGCGAAGACAAAGCCCGCTGGATTGCCAGCTACATTGATGCTATCTCGCTTTCGATGGATGGAGATGCAGAAGCCCAGAACCGACAGCGTCCTACCGTTCGGGGTGGAGATTCGTTTGCAGCGGTGCGGCGGACGGCAGATTTTTGGAATCGCCAGGGGAAACGGTTCAATCTGCGCCTGACGATCACGCGGCTGAATGTGGAGCGACTGCAGGATATCTGTGTAAATTTGGCGCGCGAATTTCCGCAAGCATCCATCAATGTCGAACCGATGACCATCTGCGGTCGCGCCCACCAGTCGCCGGAACTTGCACCTCCACCGGACATCTTTGCCGAACGACTGGTTGAAACCTATCGTGCATTGTCGGGAAGTGGATCGCGCGTGTACTACTCAGGAATGCGCGGATTCTCGCGAAGTCATCGGTTCTGCAGCGCCTCCACTCCGGCATTCTCGGTCATGTCAGACGGATCCGTGACGGCGTGTTTCTCCTATTCCTCCCACGAACCGATTAGGAACCTTTTCGTGTATGGAAGCTGGAACGCTTGCGACGGATGCTTTGTTTTCGATCGGGAACGAATTGCCGCACTGCGCGGACTCACGATGAGTAACGATCCCTATTGCCAAACGTGTTTTGCGAAATATCATTGTATCGGTGATTGCCCTTCAATCCGAGAGTACCGTTTGCTTGACGACAAGCGATTCGAGGAGGTTTTCGACGTGGACTTCCTTAAGAATCGCCGCTGTCAGATCAATCGAACGGTATTGAAATTGCTTCTGCTGCAATTCCTGTAGGGGAATTCAAACTGAAACAAGGAGGAGTCGGTGAATCCCACCTACGAACAAACGGAGTCCGGACCGAACGATCTGGTCATCTGCGGTCCGGCCTCGAGTTCGACCGAAGCGGGTGAAGTGGTGAGCACTCATAAGATCACCACCGCTTCCGTGAAATCCAACTTCGGAGCGCTGGAGCTCGACTTCCAGTGCAGACAGAGTTGTGTAAGTGACTGCAGTTGTGTATCTCATTGCAGTTGGATCGTCTCGTAGCATTTCCTGATGGTGTTCCGATTCTCGGTTGAAGGGCATCACCGACGCAATACTGAATCAGGAGTGCTGGATATTTGGTGTGGCAAGCGACAATCCGAGGCAAGACTATGCGCACACTTACAATCTTTTTTGCACTGTTGCTTTTCTGCCTTCCGGGAGTAGTGGCACAAAGCAACAGCACGATGCAGGCCGATTCTCTGTCCGGCCACATTCAGCAACAACTGGACAGTATCAAGCTTGAGCTTCAGGCAGCTGAGCTGCAAAGATTGGCCGAACAAACGGATACATTTCGAGGTGATGTCACTCATGTAATGGAATGGACGGTTGGCCTTATCGGAGGACTAATTGGACTGATAACGATATTCCTCGCCATCTCCGGTGTCTACTGGCTTAAAAGCCAGAGACAACTTCGCGAGGCGATAGAGGCAAAAGTCAAGGAAACTTGCACGAAAATTGAGGATAGCCTCGATACCAGCATCCATGCAATTTTTGTACAGAAGCAACAAGATGTCCGCGAATCCATAAATAAAATTGTGGAGACTCTCTCTTTGCCCGTGCCTGTAGAACAGACTTGTGAAGACGATCAGAGAAAACTGCGAAAGGTTAGCGATGAAATTCGGCGCTTGGAGCAGATGGGCGGCACATTGACTGCGAGGGATCATTTGCTGCGGGCGAGGAAATGGATGGATGATGGGCTCTTTATGCTAGCCTTGGATGCTTACAATGCCGCTGTGACTAAAGATGAAAAATTTATGGATGCCTGGTTTGGTCAGGGATACTGTCTCCTTCATTTAGATAGATTTGGGGAGGCAATCGAAGCCTTTGATATGGTGTTGGAGATCAAATCCGATAACTTTGAAGCGCTTTTCAACAAGGGCATCTGTTTTCTCAAGTCAAAGCTGTACAAGGAAGCTCTTGAGGCATGTAAAGAAGCACTGTGGATTAAAACTAATCATTTCGATACGCTTCTCTTGAAGGGTGGTTGTCTTGCTGAGCTGAAGGAGTATGATGATGCCATCCAAACCTTCGATATCTTGCTGAGCAGACAATCCGACGATCATAGGGTGATTTATAACAAGGCACGAGTCTATGCAATGAAAGGAGACAAGCCAGCTATGCTGAAGGCACTTTCCGATGCTATTCGCTACAACAATGGCTATTGCAAACGGGTCAGAGCGCAGGATGGAATGTTGTTCAAGCCCTATTGGGAAGATCCTGACTTTCAAAATGTCGTCTGTACTTGAAGAAAAGGGCGAACCAGTTGGTTTCTATCCAACCCAAAATGTCTTTCCGTGTATCAAATGTATGACAAACACTGTTTTCCTCTGTTTCTGCGGGATAACCGAAACAACTTAACTACAGAGTCCCCATGAAAGGTGTCATCCTCGCCGGCGGTCTGGGCACGCGACTGCTGCCCCTGACCAAGATCACGAACAAGCACTTGCTGCCCATCTACAACCAGCCCATGATCTATTACCCGATCCAGACCCTCGTCCGGGCGGGAATTGACGAGATCGTGCTGGTCACGGGCGGCCACTACGCGGGCGATTTCCTGAATCTGCTCGGCAACGGCAAAGACTTCGGCCTGCGCTTCATCAACTACGCCTATCAGGAAGGCGAAGGCGGCATCGCCGACGCGCTCCGCCTGGCCCGCATCTACACCGGCCTCGACCGGATTGCCGTCATTCTCGGCGACAACCTGCTCGAAAAGGACATCACGCAGTACGTCCGCAAGTTCGAGAAGCAGGAGAGCGGCGCCAAGATTCTGCTCAAGGAAGTGCCCGACCCGCAGCGGTTCGGCGTGGCCGAGGTGGACGAGCAGGGCCGGGTGGTGAACATCGTCGAGAAGCCCAAACGGCCCAAGACCAATCTGGCCGTGACCGGCGTCTACATGTACGACGAGCACGTCTATGACATCATCAACACGCTCCGTCCCTCCGAGCGCGGCGAGCTCGAGATCACCGACGTGAACAACGCCTACATCCGGCAGAGTCAGCTCACCGCCGACATCATTGACGGCTGGTGGACCGACGCGGGCACGTTTCCGTCCCTTTACCGCGCGGCTCGCCTCGTCGCCGAAAAAGTCGAACCGAAACTCAAGGATCACTGGTGCTGAAGGAAACGATGAACGATGAGAGATAAACGATGCATAAGAGACGATGAATTATCGAGCTGTGCGATCTCATGTAGCGACACAATTCATTGTATCCATTTCTGCAGGCTGAACCAATCTATTCGATAGACATGGGGAGGTTCCATGAACGAACGTTTTCCGCAACTCTTCTGGGGGCTGACCGTCGTCACGATCGGGCTGGTGATCGTCGGATTTCTGACGACGTCGGCCATCAAGACGGTCAAGCGCACGGCCGACGTGGTGACGGTCACCGGCTCGGCCCGTCAGACGGTGCAGTCCGATCTCGTGCAGTGGGGAGCTTCCGTCTATGCCAATGCCATGACGATGCAGGAAGGCTACGCCGTGCTGGCTCGCTACGAGAGCCGCTTCCGTGCCTTTCTGCGCGAGCGGCACGTGCCGGACAGCGTCATTGTTTTCTCGGGCGTCAGCCAGCGCGACATGGTGGAACGAGCTCAGAAGAGAAGTCGCACCGGGGACATGGAATACGAGTCCAAGTTCATCGGCTATCAACTCACGCAACGATTCGACATTCAATCCTCAGCCGTGGATTCCATCGCCGCCATCGCCCGCGACATTACCCAGCTCGTCGGCGAGGGGATTCCGTTGAACTCCGAGCCGCCCCGCTACTACTACACGAGACTGAACGATCTTCGCGTGGAACTGCTCGGCGAGGCGACCAAGGACGCGCGGATGCGGGCGGAAAAGATCATCGGCGGCGCGGGCGGACGGATCGGCAATTTGCGCAACGCGCGGATGGGCGTTTTTCAAGTGACGGCTCCCAACTCGCGCGACGTGAGCGACTATGGCATTTACGACACCTCCACCATCGAAAAAGACGTCACCGCCGTCGTTTCGGTGACGTTTTCGCTGGAATAACGACTGCACTGATCTCGCAAAAGGTGATCGTCATGAGTGATCGTAACACATCAAATCATTCCGGTCTCACTCCCGGTCTCGGAGCAGTGGCAGTGGCGATTGTGATTGCTTCGATACTGCTCGGCAACGCGCTGGTGCGGATGAAGCGGGTGGGGGATACGATCAGCGTTACCGGCTCGGCCAAGCGCGAAATCGTGTCGGACATGGTAATCTGGCGGGCTACCATCACCGCGCAAAGGCCGACCATGCGCGACGCCTACTCGGAAATCAAGACCCAGACCGAACGCGTGAAGAAGTTCCTCGCCGATAATCGCGTGCCGGAGTCTGAAATCACCTTCCGCGCGTTGCAAACCAGTCAGGTGGACGAGTACAACGAACGCGGAATGCAGACCGGCCGCATACTCGGCTATCGTATGGATCAGCCGCTCGAGGTGCATTCCTCGCGGGTGGATAGCATTACCGCGCTGTCGGTGCGCGTGGGTGATTTGGCGGGAGAAGGAATCACGCTGTGGTCGAGTCCGCCCGAATATCTGTTCACCGGTTTAAGCGAGCTGCGGATCGAGATGCTCGGCGAAGCGACGAAAGACGCAACCGCTCGCGCCAAGCAGATCGCCGAAGCGTCGGGCGGCAAATTGGGCACAGTGAGAAACGCGCGTATGGGCGTGTTTCAGATCACTCCCCGCAATTCCACCGACGTTTCCGACTGGGGCATCTACGACACCTCGACCAAGGAAAAAGACATCACCGCGGTTGTTCGTTTGAGTTATTCGCTGAAGTAACATGCACCGTATCCTCATCACCGGACACAAAGGCATGCTTGGCCGCGAGATCGTGGCAACGGCGGAGAAGCTCGGCCTCGAAACGGCTGGGATTGATCTGCCCGAGTGCGACATCACCGACCGCGCGGCTCTCGAACGGGCAGTGCGGGACGCCAAGCCGGATCTGATTATTCACGCGGCGGCGTTTGCGCAGGTGGATCGCTGCGAAAGCGAGCCTGAGCTTGCCTACAGGGTCAACGCGACCGGCACGCAGAACGTCTGCCTCGCCGCGCAACCTTTCGATATTCCCTTGTTGTACGTTTCGACCGATTACGTCTTCGACGGCAGCAAGAACGAGCCCTACGACGAGAGCGACGCGGCGGGTCCCTTGTCGGTGTACGGAAAATCCAAATACGCGGGCGAGTGTTTCGTGCGCGACTTGTGCGCGAAGCATTTCATCGTGCGCACCTCGTGGCTGTGCGGGCACGGTGGGCCGAACTTCGTCGAGACACTACTAAAACTGGCCAAAGAACGCGACGAACTCAAAGTCGTGAACGATCAGCACGGCAGCCCCACGTTTGCTGTTGATCTGGCTCCCGAGCTTCTGCGGCTGTCTCAGAGCGACGCATTCGGCACGTACCACATCACCAATCAAGGCTACACCACGTGGTTCGGCTTCGCGGGGAAGATCATTGAGCTTTCGGGACTCCGCACCCGCGTTGTTCCTTGCACGACCGAAGAATTTCCACGTCCCGCTCCGCGCCCAAAGAACTCCCAATTGTCCCCGCGTCTCTACGAGAATGCCCTCGGAATGAAGATGCCCTCGTGGGAAAAAGGATTGAAGAGATATTTGAAGGAGAGGTAGGGCAGGCAGCTTTATGTTTCCTTACCTAGAGCTTCTTTGGAAGGTATCGTGCCATGCAACGAGCGCAAACACGCGACAACGTTAGAAATGAACTAAAGGAGAAGGTAGCACGCCGGAATTATAGCTGTTATCTCCTTCGTGTCACACTGAAACGTGTACGTGGATTCGTTGACAAGACAGTCTCGTTTGACTTTCCTGTCACCGCTCTTGTTGGACCTAATGGTGGCGGCAAGACAACGATTATGGCGGCCGCTAGTACGCCGTACAGAGCGGTAAGACCACGAACGTTCTTCCCAAAGAACGGGTACTTTGACAGAAGTATGGGAGGTTGGGCAATAGAGGCCGAGTGTGTCGACAAGTCATTAGACAGAGAGGGGACAGTCAGGCGATCCGCTAGGTTCAGGACTAATCGGTGGCGACGAGATGCATTGGCGCGAGATGTTCTTGTTTTTGGTATCGAGCGAACCATCCCACTGAACGAAAGAGAGGGGTTTGCTTGGAAGCGAATGTCTACGTTCACGCCAAGAGATGGGGATGTTTCTGACCTTGACGGATTAGTTGCCGTCCATGCGCAAGCTGTACTCGATATGCCGATTCAAGGATATAAGGCAATCGGCGGAATCAATATTTTTGGCGGGCGCTATGTAACACTTCTCGGCGGTCAGACTTCCTCAGGAGATAGTTATTCAGAGTTTCATTTTGGAGCCGGTCAATCGAGCGTAATCCGCATGATTTGTCAGATTGAACAGCTTCCTGAGAACTCACTGGTGCTTATTGAAGAGATCGAAAATGGCCTTCATCCTCTCGCTACCGTGCGCATGGTGGACTACTTGATTGACTTCGCACGTCGGAAGAAGAGTCAAGTCATCTTTACAACGCATTCTAATGACGCTCTGGAACCACTACCCCCAGAGGCAATATGGGTAGCCATTGACAATAATATTCTTCAGGGAAAACCGGATATTAGAGCACTCAAAGCTATCCAAGGCTATGCTGAATCTCCCGGTATCATTTTTGTAGAAGACGATTTTGCGCATGCGTGGGTTAGTGGGATTCTGCGTTACTCAACGGATGCAATCCTAAGAGCTCTTGATGTATATGCTATGAAAGGGGACTCTCTTGCTGTTGAAGCCAACAAGCATCACAATAGAGATCCGAGTATTACAGCGCGATCAATATGCTTGTTGGATGGAGATTCTCAGCAATCAGATGATCCCGATAGTGGTGTATTGCGTTTGCCAGGTGCGTGCCCCGAAAGGTACGTTTTCGATTCAGTTATGGAGAAGGTGCCAGATAACGTGGAACTGTTTTGTCTTGCCCTGCAGCAGAATGCAGAAGGGGCAGAACAAATAATCGAAGAATGTCGGCGGGTTGCCCGCACAAATACAGATCATCACATTCTCTTTGCGCAGGTTGGGGAAGAAATAGGTGGACTCTCACAAGAATCTACTCAAGATGCATTCATTGGTTTGTGGTGTAAATTCTACCCCGATGAAACGGCCGCAATGTTGCAACAGATCCGGACTGCCCTGAGTGCACTGCCAATTTCAAATTCCCAAAGTCATGGAACTGTTGGATTGCCACTTTAGAATGAAGAATGACCAATATCCTCATTGAGTTTCAGTTTTGCAGAAGTCGACATCCTAACTACACAAGATGAGTTGCTCGGCGATAAAGGAGGACAATGATTCACGGCGTTGCCACACACAAACTCCGGCTCATTCCCGATGAGCGCGGGCGACTGATGGAGATCCTGCGCAAGGACTCCGAACACTACAAGCCCATCGCGCAGGTGTACATGACCACCAACTATCCCGGTGTGGTCAAGGCTTGGCACTATCACACCAAACAGTGGGATCAAGTCACTTGCGTCAAGGGTATGGTCAAACTCGCGCTCTACGACGGCCGCGAGGACTCGCCCACCCACGGTCAGGTCAGTGAGTTCTTCCTCGGCGAACACAATCCGATGCTCGTGCAGATTCCGCCCGGCGTCTATCACGGCTGGAAGTGCATCTCCGAGACGGAATCGGTCGTCGTCAACTGCCCGACCGAGCTCTTCAACTACGAACATCCCGACGAACATCGCGCGCCCTACAACGATCCGCGCATTCCCTACAATTGGGAGATCGAGTTCAAGTAACAAACTTCAAACTAGAAACTACAAACTGAAAACGGAAGACAGCGTTTTCTCTTTTGTAGTTTGAAGTTTGTAATTTGCAGTTTTTCTTCGCGTCATGTCCGATCCCGACCCATATATAATAGGCAACGGCCCCACCAACGACGACGTCGAACGGCGGACGTGGAATTGGTTTGCCGCGGCGGTGGCCACGCAGTTCGGTCCCGCGCACTATCAGGTGGTCTATCCGCCCGAGGGCGATCTCTGGCCGGACGTTACGGCCGTGCGCGCGCACGAGCGGGTCGGATTCGAAATCACCTCGCCGCTGCGTCCCGAAGACGTGGTGAAGAAACCCAACCACAACAGCGAGGATGACGAAACGGCCACGCCGCAAGCGCGGCTCGAGCGGCGCGTGATGGAGGCGGTGAAACGCAAGATCAAGAAGTACGGCAACAAGCCCTCCGACTTCCCGCTCGGTTTGCTCGTGACTCTGGCCCATCCGTCCAGCCAGAAGTTTTCGCAATCGGAAATTGATCTTACGCATCTTTCGCAAGTGGTGAAGAGCCGTTTGGGCCATCTCATTCATCAACCGATTGATGCGGTGTATCTGGTCGGCCCCGGCGCGCGCGCGCACCTGCTCTGGCGACGCCGCGGTTCCAAGTGGAAGAAGCTGTTTCCGGAATTGGATACTGTATGATAACGACCACTCATAAGATTATCATTGGCGATGCAAGGCGCATGAGTCTGGTGGACTCGGAGTCCGTGCATCTTGTCATCACTTCGCCGCCTTACTGGCAACTCAAAGACTATGGCGTAGCGGGGCAAATCGGCTTTGACGACACCTACGAAGACTATATCAACAATCTCAACTTGGTTTGGCAGGAATGCGATCGCGTGTTGAAGCCGGGTTGCCGGTTGTGCATCAACATCGGCGATCAGTTCGCACGCTCGGTTTACTATGGCCGTTACAAAGTCATTCCCATCCGCACCGAAATCATCAAGTTCTGCGAGGCGATCGGGCTGGACTACATGGGCGCGGTCATCTGGCAGAAAGTCACCACCACCAACACCACCGGCGGCGCGACGATTATGGGTTCGTTCCCCTATCCGCGTAACGGCATTTTGAAGTTGGACTATGAATTCATTCTGCTCTTCAAGAAATTGGGTGAGCCGCCGAAAGTCTCCGTTCGAGTGAAAGAACAGGCGAAGCTGACCACCGAGGAGTGGAACACGTATTTCGCTGGACATTGGAACTTTCCCGGTGAAAAGCAGGAAGGCCATATCGCGAGATTTCCCGTTGAACTTCCCCACCGTCTAATCCGCATGTTCTCGTTTCCGGGCGAGACCGTACTCGATCCGTTCACGGGAAGCGGAACGACGAATGTGGCGGCGGCTCGCTTGACAAGAAACTCCATCGGCATCGAGGTCAATCCCGATTTCGCGGCGTTGGCCTCTAAACGACTCGAGAAAGAGCGCTCATTGGTCACCGACTTTGAGCATACATTCGAGAAGTTTCCTCCCTTGCGCACCGCCGAAATCAAGAAGCTGCATGAAGAGCTTTCCTTTCCCTTTCACGACTGCGTCCGGATCAACAAGAAAACCGATCCGCGCAAGTTGCTGTTTGGGAGTAAGATTACGGGGAAGGAGACAAGAAATGAGCTCCTCGGATATTCTCTCTGTAGAGACGATGCTGCTGAAGGGCACGATGGTCAGCCGGTGATCATTCAGAAGGGTAGGTGATCATAATGTCGCAAATCAACCTGCTAGGATATGAAACTCGCGTCAGCGAGGAACATTCGGTGGCAGTGGAGGTACAGCAGATAGCCGACCTCGACAGGCAGCTACTCGACCGTTTTCGTAACCGGTTAAGTATAGAGGGTGACCTAACACGGCAAATCGTGAGTTTCCAAGCGAACAAGGAGCGCCCACGATATAGATGGTTCAAATATAAAGAGGCGTTTTCGGTTTCGCTGGTTGACTATCTGTTGCGGCGCTTCTCCATCAAGAATGGAGTGGTGTTGGATCCTTTTGCCGGAATGGGTACCACTCTTTTTGCAGTTGGTAACCACGGCATTGAATGTCATGGAATTGAACTGCTCCCAATCGGACAAGAGATCATCGAGAGCAGGCTTCTCTTGGAAAAGGGGCTGTCATCGGAAGAACTTGATTTGATTGATAAGTGGAGCCGCACCAAACCATGGAGACACTCGAAGGCGCGGGCCACCCTTTCAGAACTACGCATTACAAAGGGAGCTTATCCTCCCGAGACTATTGCAGCCATTGAGCGAGTACTAGCCGCCGCCCAATCACAAGGTCAGCGGTTACAACGCGTTCTCAGATTTGCCTTGCTGTGCGTACTGGAGAATGTCAGCTACACACGCAAGGATGGACAGTATTTACGCTGGGATTATCGATCAGGTCGTCGCCAAGGGAACAAGCCCTTTGACAAGGGTGTCGTGGCAGGTTTTGATGAGGCGTATAGCCGCAAGCTGGTCGAGATCATGGATGACATCGCATACAGAGGCGGTTGCCGAGAGCTTTTTGAGTCGAAGATGACTGAGCCGCATGTGCGGCTCATGCACGGCTCATGTCTTGAGATCATGCCTACACTCGGCTCCGGAACATATTCTGCCGTTATAACTTCCCCGCCATATTGCAATCGTTATGATTACACTCGAACCTATGCCCTAGAATTGGCACTGCTCGGTATCGGCGAGCAGGAGTTGATGGCTCTCCGCCAGCAAATGCTAACCTGTACTGTAGAAAACAGAGCCAAGGACCTGATGACTAACTCTGCGTGGCAGATGGCGATTCGGGCGACAGATGAACAGCCCCTGCTACAGGCCATACTCGCCTATCTCGATGCTCAGCGCATACAAGGACGTCTTAATAACAGTGGCATTCCCCGCATGGTGAGGGGATACTTTTATGAGATGGCATGTGTAATCGCCGAGTGCGCACGACTCTTGGCCGACAGCGGATCAGTGATTATGGTAAACGACAATGTGCGATACGCTGGAGTACCGATTTCCGTTGATCTGATCTTGTCGGAAATTGCGCGGGCGTGTGGCCTGGATACAGATGCTATACTCGTCCTCCCCAACGGCAAGGGGAATAGCAGCCAACAAATGGGCGAACATGGCCGAGAGCCATTACGGAAGTGCGTATACGTTTGGAGGAAGAGCCATGCCCACTAGGCGACCAGCATTCGCGAATCATCTGAAGACCAGCAGAGATTTGATCACATCTTACGAAGAGGTCCGCGCAGGGTTTGTGGCCTTGGCCTTGGAACGAAATCGGCGAGCGACTCCATACGTCGAAGAAGCCCGCGCACTCAAGACAGCTGCTGAGACAGCTAATGGTCCTGGAGATCTGCTGAAAATGAAAGCCATCAGGGCGGCCTTGGTCACTGCCGCTGGTGTATCCGACAAGGCAGCAAACCATCTGACGGATAAAGATAAGACGGACGCAATAAAGGAGCTGATTGTTAACTTTCTTGAACCGGCTGGCGCCAAGTTTGTTGAGGAACTTGTGTTCAGGTTTCTCCTCACGCGAGGTGACACTTTGGGCGGCTCAATGCGAAACATCGGCGGGGCGTTGGCACAGCGGAGGCTAACTCGTGCCGTCATTGCCGCGCTCTCTATTGGTGGGATAGCCTATTCGTGGCTGGATACCAGAACCGACAAGTGGATTAAGGCATCGGAGGACGATTCCGACATCGAAATGTATCTCCGCGCGCCTCATTGGAAGCGTTCGGACGGTGAATCGAGAATCATACAGTATAATTTGACTGTGCCCATTGTTGGCAACAACGTTGATCTTTGTCTCCTGAAGGGAACCACACAGGATCTGAAGAAAGCTGTATCTGACCCTCAGGCGTATGTCGCCTTTGGGGAGCTTAAGGGAGGAATTGATCCTGCAGGAGCTGACGAGCACTGGAAAACAGCTCGCTCGGCACTGAACCGAATCAGAGAAGCCTTCGATAAGCTCAAACTGTACCCGATGACCTTTTTCGTCGGTGCGGCAATCGAGAAGCGTATGGCTGAAGAGATATGGATCGATCTGAAGAAAGGTAAACTTAGCAATGCTGCAAATCTGACAGGGTCAAAACAGCTATCATCTCTGTGTAATTGGCTCATTAGCCTTTGATTCAATCAACCATTTCATACATCCTGGATCTTCTTCGATAATGAACCGTCTTCTCATCACCGGCGGGGCCGGGTTTATCGGCTCCAACTTCGTTCACTATATGCTGCGCAGATACCCGCAGCTCGAGATCGTCAATCTCGATGCGCTCACCTACGCAGGCAATCTCGCCAATCTCGCGGATATCGAGAAAGATCCCCGCTACACGTTTGTCAAGGGCAACATCTGCAACCTGGATGACGTGCGGAAGGCGATGGCGGGCTGCGATGCGGTGGTGAACTTCGCCGCCGAAACCCACGTGGATCGCTCGATTCACGAGGGCGGAGTGTTCGTCGAGACCGACGTGCGCGGCGTGTTCGTGCTCTGCGAAGAAGCGCGACGGCAAAAAGTCAAACGCTTCCTGCACATCTCCACCGACGAAGTGTACGGCTCACGGCTGACCGGTTTCTTCAGGGAAACCGCCCGCCTGAATCCGTCCTCGCCGTATTCCTCCGCCAAGGCCGGAGGCGAGCTGCTGGCGCGTTCGTACTACGTCACCTACAAGCTGCCGGTTCTGGTGACGCGCTCCTCCAACAACTACGGCCCGTTTCAGTATCCCGAAAAACTCATCCCGCTCTTCATCACCAATCTGATCGAGAACAAACCGGTTCCCGTGTACGGCGACGGCAAGCAGGTGCGCGACTGGCTGTACGTCGAGGATCAGTGCGACGCGCTCGATCTGGTGCTGCAAAAAGGCCGCGTGGGACACGTTTATAACGTCGGCTCGCATCAGGAGAAGTTCAATATTGACGTAACGCGCGCGCTTCTCAAGTTGCTCGATAAGAGCGAGGATCTCATCAGCTACGTCACCGATCGTCCCGGCCACGACCGCCGCTACGCGGTGGATACGGCCAAAATCGAGCGGCTTGGCTGGCGACCCCGTCACGATTTCGAGACGGGATTGAAGAAGACCGTAAGTTGGTACGTGCAGAACGAAGATTGGTGGCGGGCCATCAAGCAGAAGCAAACCGACTACCAGGCGTGGATCGAGAAGCATTATGGAAAGTAACCGGCGGGCGCAGAATCATGCGCCCTTCATTTTCACCATCGGGCAAGCGATGAGACAACACATAGATATTTTCGCTGTGCGACTCCGACTAAGTCTGTGGATTGTGATGCTCTTCTTCGCATGCGTGGTGCGTGCCCAGGACGTCACGCTTCCCGCCCCTGACGGCACCACCGTCACCATCCATCGCGACAGCTACGGTGTTCCCCACGTCACCGGAACGACCGAAGCCGGAGTGTTCTTCGGTCAGGGATTCGCCTGCGCCGAGGATCGCCTGTTCCAGATGGAGACCTATCGCCGGGCCGCTGAAGGCAAACTGTGCGAGTGGTATGGCTCCGCCTACTTGATCCTCGATCAGGAAATCCGCCGCCTGTTCTACACGCCCGCCGAGCGCGAATCACTCTTTACCGCGCTGCCCGCAGAAATCCAAGCCATGTTCAACGCCTATGCCGCCGGAGTGAATGCGTATCTTGATTCGATGGCCGCCGATCCCGCCCGCTATCGGCCCTATGAGTTCCAAGAGTATTCGATGGAGACTCCCTGGACCTCCCTCAAGAGCGTGGCCGTCTCGCAGTTTATCATCGGTGCGTTCGGTCAATTCGGCGGTTACGAGCTCACTCGCCTCCGCGAGCTTCAGCAGAATGGTCAGGCGTGGTTCGATCAATATCGGCCCATCAACGATCCATCCGCCCCCGTCACGCTCCACGACGGCCCGCCCGCCCCTGCGCGCGAATGGCGCTACTCGGGAATGCGCGTTCGCCCGGAAGTGAGCCGCGAGCTGGAGACCCGCCAAGCGGAAGTCGAGCGACTCTTCCATGAAATCGGCATTCCCACGAGCTTGGGAAGTTTTGCGACCTTGATCGCCGAGTCCAAGTCCGCCACCGGCAACGTCCTCGCGCTCGGTTGTCCACAAATGGGCGCGCCGCAACTCGGACAAGCCAACACCGTTCACGAAGTGGAGCTTCAATGTCCGATGTTCCACGTCGGCGGGATGACACTGGCCGGAACTCCCGGAGTCATCATCGGCCGCAACGAGCATCTCACCTGGACGCTCACCAGCGGTATCAGCGACAACACCGATCTCTATATTGACTCTACCGAGAGCGCCGCGTATTCCCGCTACTGGCATAGCGGCACATGGCATGATTTCGAGGTTATCACCGACACGATCTACGTTCGCAACTCCAGCCCGAACATCTTCACACACTATCGCACGATCCACGGACCCGTCAGCGGTGACGACCTGACGAATCATCAGACGTTCTCGCTCAAATGGACGTTCCGTGGCCGGGAACTCGACATGGCGCGGGCTGCGCTTGCGATGAGCCGCGCCCAAACGCTCGCCGAGTTTGAGACCGCTATCGCACTCAATCCGATGTCCTTCAATGTCTTCTGCGCGACCGATGAGGGCGAGCTCGGTTTCTGGCACATCGGCAAATATCAGGATCGTGAGGACGGCGTGGATCCAAGGCTTCCGCATCGCGGCGACGGCAGCGAAGAATGGCACGGCTTCATTCCCTTCGAGAATCTGCCGCACGGAACGCATCTCGATCAGGACTACTACGTGAACTGGAACAACAAACCCGTGAGCTGGTGGAACAACGGCGATAACGTTCCGTGGGTGGGCTGGAATCCGGTCATGAACATTGATAACTACGTGGCTCCCATCGTGAGCTTCACCTACGACAATCTGAAACACGTGCCCGAGCAGATCAGCGATCACGGTTCCTATCAGCAGGCGATGGAATTCGCGCTGCCCGTTTGGCAGGATGAGAACATCGCTCCGCCCGGTCAGAGTGCATTCCGCGACAGCGAGGGTAACTGGAGTCCGCACGCCGCCGACCAGTGGCCGCTCCATCAGGCGTGGCAGTTCAAGGACATGGAATTCGCCGCGCCGTCGTCTGTCGAACCGGGCAGCGACGCATCCCTCTTGCGGGACGTGCGATTCGATCCGCCCTATCCCAATCCGTTTAATCCCTGCACTACTCTCTCGTTCACGCTTCCCGTTCCCGCGCGTGTCAAGCTGACCGTATACGATCTTCACGGCCGGTTGGTTCGTGTGCTTGCGGATCGGGAATTTTCTATCGGTGAACATTCCATCGCGCTCGATGCCGGCGCGCTGCCTTCCGGACTCTACTTCGTTCGTCTCTCCGCGGACGGCCACACCGCCGCTCACAAACTCCTGCTGCTGAAATAACCTTCTTGTCGTTTCACACGGCGGGTGTTCTTCGCAAACAAGAAGGGCATGAGATCGTCTCGCGCCCTTCTGGCAATTGCCGATGCCTGAATCCACTGTGCATCAGGATACGTAGTTATTTATTATTTAATTATGTTGCTATTGACAATCATCGAGCTTTTCGGTAAAATATGACAATGTCACAGTTCTGCCATTCACGGCATCAACGCCTACAGATATGCGACACCGGAACCAATGTCCAACAACCTTGCTCGATGGCAAAAAATCGTGTGGAGGCTCTCATGAAATACACCGTCTTACTCTTGCTCTCGGTGCTTGCCCTGTTGCTTGGCTGCGCGGATGAGGACAAGAATGAAACCCCACCGCCCGTCTGCTATCTCAATGATTACGTACCCTTCGAACTGAATAACTGGTGGCGGTACATCTCTACGCACTGGGGTGGCGGTCCTACCGAGGTGGACACGTCTCTCAATATCATTGACAGCACCGCTGTAGTCTTGGGAGGGGTTACGGCCTACCGGCTGAAGGACATTGATCCCGACCTGACGGAGTATACCTGGCTGGTAGTCGTCAACAACGAACTTCGAATGTACGAGACGCTGCCGCACGACACCGCCGGCTACTACATCTTCCTCAGATGTCCCTTCAACGTCGGTTCGACCTGGCCCTACTATTCCCGTCCGATCTTCGGCCAGACGATCATGGCTACGCTGGTTGACAACAACGCTACGATTACGGTTCCGGCCGGCACCTTCCACAATTGCCTGCACGTCGCGGTGTCGCCGTACTTCCACGCCTACTTTGCCGCCAATATCGGTCTACTTCGCGGCGCCAACGCCTACCCGGACAGTTCAGCGGGAGTGGATGACCAGCTTCTTTCCTACTACGTGGCTCCGTAGGAGTATTCGCACCTCCGCGGTTGCGCTGGTAGGTATTGGATGAAGCGCACGCGGCTGGAATCTCGGCAAGTCTACTACGCCAAGAAAACAGGAAGGGCGCACATCGGTGCGCCCTTCCTGCTATCGAAAGAATCGGGAGGAATAGTCTCACGCATTCCATAGGTTCTCGAGCGACAGATACCGTTCCCCGGTGTCGTAGGAGAACGTGAGCACGCGGCTGCCGGGAGCCATTTCTCTCGATTTATTGGCCACCGCCGCCAGCGCCGCTCCCGAGGAAATTCCCACCAAGATCCCCTCTTCCCTCGCCATCCGCCGCGTAAAGTCGAAGGTTTCTTCATTGGTCACCTGAATCACTCCGTCCAACACCTCCACGTGGAGATTCTTGGGAACGAATCCCGCGCCGATCCCTTGAATCGGATGCGGCGAAGGAGCTCCGCCACTGATTATGGGCGAGGCGGCCGGCTCCACGGCAAAGACCTTGAGCTTCGGAAACCTTTTTTTCAGTACTTCGCCACATCCTGATATATGCCCCCCCGTGCCGACGCCGGTGATCAGATAATCGAATCCCTCAGGAAAGTCGCGAAGAATCTCCTGCGCCGTGAAGTTCACGTGCGCCGCGATGTTGGCTTCGTTCTCGAATTGCTGCGGCATCCATGCGTTCGGAAGTTGCGTGAGAAGTTCCTCGGCGCGATCAACCGCCCCCCGCATTCCCTTCTCGCGCGGAGTGAGATCCAAACGCGCACCGTATGTAGCCATCAGCTTCCGCCGCTCGATGGACATGGACTCCGGCATGACCAGCAGCAGATCGTAGCCTTTCACCGCCGCCACCATCGCCAGACCGATCCCGGTATTCCCCGAGGTCGGCTCGACAATCATCATCCCCGGCTTGAGAACGCCCTTTCGCTCGGCGTCCTCGATCATCGAGAGCGCGATGCGATCCTTGATGCTGCCGCCGGGATTGGCGCGCTCGAGCTTGATCCAGACTTCCAGATCCGGACGAAAAAGGCGATTCACCCGCACGTGCGGAGTGTCGCCGATGGTATCAAGAACGGTCTTCGCCTTCACCGACGTTCCGCAGATGAATTTCGCTCTTGTGGTACACCGTGGAATAGGGCGGCACGCTGCTCGTGAGCCAGACGTTGCCGCCGACGATGCTGTCATGTCCGATCACCGTCTGTCCGCCCAGAATGGTGGCGTTGGAATACACCACCGCGTTGTCTTCGATGGTCGGATGACGCTTGCGGCTGGCCTGATCTTTCACGACACTGAGCGCGCCCAGAGTAACGCCTTGATAGAGTTTGACGCGGTTGCCGATCACGGTGGTTTCGCCCACCACCACGCCCGTGCCGTGGTCAATGCAGAAATAGTCTCCGATCGTGGCTCCGGGGTGGATGTCAATGCCGGTGAATTGATGGGCAAGTTCCGTGAGCAGCCGCGGAAACACCGGGACCTTCAGTTGGTAAAAGCGGTGCGCGATGCGAAAAACGGCAATCCCGTAGAAACCCGGATAGGCGACAACCACCTCCTCGAGACTCTTGGCCGCCGGATCACCGGCAAAAATCGCTTCGGCGTCTTTGAGCATTTGAGTGAAAACGTCCGGCAGCGAATTCATGAAGTCGTCAATCAGCACCGGAAACGGCCGCGGCAGCTGCTCGCCGAAGGGAGTCAGAATCTCGGCCAACTGAATCTCCAAGTTCGCCAGGCTCAACGGAACCGACGACACCTTCATGCCGTTCTCTTCCCGGAACTGCGGAAACATGAGAGCGAGCGTTGAATGCGCGAAATGCCGCACCAGATGACGGGACGGCAAGGCTCCGTGAGGCACCGATTTGAGACCCTGCAAGCGATTGGCCAAACCTTGATAGCGGTCGAAGTGGATCATGGAATCTCTTGGGGTGGCTCTCGCGAGTCACTCCCTACTCTAATTCGGCGGAAGTTGGTGGGCCGTTACGTCCTTGGGATTGCGCATGCTCTCTCTTGCCACCGCCTCCCAGCGGCGAACGCGTTCGGCCGCCATCTTCACGATCGCCGCCATTTCCTCGAGGTCCTGAAACGGCTTGATCAGATAATCGCTGGCGCCGTTTTCCACGCACTCGATGGCCTTCTCAATCGTCGTGTAGGCCGTCATCATCACCACCTGCACCGTGGGCCGTGACTCGCGGATTTTTTTCAGGAGTTCGATTCCCGTCATCTGCGGCATGTTGATGTCCAGGAGAGCGACGTGGAACTTCTCGATCTGGAGGCGTTCGAGAGCCGTGGTCGCGTTGTCCGCCGTATGCACGTCGTACCCGCGCAACCGGAAGAACGTTTCCAGCGCTTCGAGGATCTGCGGTTCGTCGTCAACGATGATGATCTTGTACGCCATAATTGCCCTCGCTGTGCCGCTCGCTGGCGGCCTTGGTATCGGCTCTCTTCAGTGTAGCCAGAAAACACGCTCCCTGTCCCCGCCGGCTGCGCACGGATAGATCGCCCCCGAATCTCCGCACGATATCAGACGACAGCGACAATCCCAATCCCGTTCCCACCCCCTGCGCCCGGGTGGTGAAAAAGGGACGAAAGATCGTCGCCTGCAATTCCTCGTCAATTCCCGGACCGTTGTCGCTCACCGCCACCACGATCTCTTCCTCGTTCTCCGAATCGAGATGGATACGGATGGTGCCTTCACCCTTATCCCGCATCTGCGGTCCCGGGAAGTCAAACGCCTGAACGGCGTTCTCGATCAAGTTGATGAACACCTGCGAGAGCTGCGAAGCGGAAGCCCACACCGGCGGCAGCGAATCGGGCAGCTCGTTGGTGAGCGTCGCCTTCCCCCGCAGCACGTGCTTGGTCAACAGCTCGGCCTCAGCGACGACGGTGCGCAGATCAACTTCTTTCACCGCATCGCCGCTGATCTGTCCGAATCCCTTCAGCGTATCCAAAACCATCGCGATCCGTTGACTGGCCGTTTCCACGCCCGTAATCGCCGCTTCGATCTTCTGCGCCAGATCGAGGAGGGACATGGCGCCGATCTTGGCATCCGTCTCCTTCTCGGCCAATTCTTCAAGAAACGGCAGTAAGGCCTGAAACAGACTCTTCAGGTTGGCGGCGTTCACGCGGCTGAACGTGTTTGGATTCTGGATTTCGTGGGCCACGCCCACCGCCAGATTCCCGATTGTCGCCAGTCGTTCGCGTCGCGCTTCCCGAAGCAATCGTTGCTCGCGATCCGTCACGTCCCGCAGCGCCACCAACATCTGCTCATCTTCGCCCGCCAGTTCGGTGATCTGTCCGGCCAGGAATCGCTCGCTGGACGGCCGCAGGATCCGGAACTGAAAGCTGCGTTCCCGGTTGCGGCGAGCCAGTTCCAGCGCGCTCGTCAGAGCTCCCGCCCCCGACATGGATCCCCCCACGGACCCGGCCGTTATCGCTTCCATCAGCGGTCGGCCGAGTTGCCTTCGCAGTTCCTGTGGGTCCTCAATGCCGAACAATTCGGCAAACGCCCGGTTCGCCTTCCACAGCGTCAGATCAGAGCCTAACACCACCAGCGCGTCAGGCAGACTGTCCAAGATCTCGCGTTCCCGGTCCAGAACCTTCCGCTGCGAAACCGCCAGACGGAAATGCTGCATCAGTGAAGAGGACAACCGGTGAACCGGAATCTCGGTATCGAAAATATCGTCTATTCCCAGATCGCCCAAATCCTCGCCCGGAGGGATGGGAACCTGCGTCGTGGTGAGGAGGGACAGCGGCCGAAGCTGACGGGGAATCCGCAAGGCATCACAGAGGTCCAACAGTGTCAAACCGTCCGACCGGAACTCGTTCACCAGCAGCAGATGGGGATCAAAGCCCTGCATGTGGATGAGCGCCTCGACCGGACGCTCCACCCGTTTGAGCCGGAACCCCATTCCCTTCGTCAGGGACCGAAACTCCGCGCTCCACGCCGACTCGATCGAGAGCAACAGGACACGGCAGACGGCGTCTCCTTCGGTTCGCGTCGGCAGAAAAGGCTTCTCTGAAGTGGAAACCGGATTGGTCAAGTGCGTTAAAATCGTTGAGTTTAGTGCTCTGATCCGAACCGGAGTACCGTCCGATGGGAGAGTGCAAGGAGAATGCCAGAAGCTGAACGCATACCCATGAAACAAGGACAAACAAAAAGCCGCGCCCCGGAGAGCGCGGCTGGTGGCGGGTAGGATAGGTGGTTACTTCGTCACGGCCACCGTGCGGGGATAGATCGTCACCATTCCCGTCACAAGACCGATCACAACGTCCACGAAGCTCTGCTGCGTGCGAATCGTGTAGTCCGTAGCCCCTGCCGCCATCTGTTGCGAATCCACTTCATTCAACGGAACCAAACCCCACAGAATGTACCACTGCTTCTTCTCCATCTTGACGCCCGTCTGAGCGCCGTTTCCGACCTGGTGGATGTGCGTGTAGCAACCTACGAGCATCATACAGAACGCCAGGATCAGAATTGCACCGATGATCCTCTTCATTCCTCTCCTCCTCATTGGTTTTTAACGACATCAAACGCCGAACGCTTCTCACTTCTTCCGGATGGACCCCAGCGACGACTCGACGGAGCGTACCTCTTTTTCCCAAGCGGCACGAGGCACAGAGTAATCGAGCCCGACGGGTAGGTCCGCTGCAATCAGGTACTTAAACTGAATCCGAAGGGAATCCGCCTGATAGATTTGCACCGCCGCCATGCCGCCGATTTTCAACCAGTCCTCCTCGACGGGAACTTCAGACCGGGCTCGGCGGTATTCTTCCACAAAGCTGCGTGCCCACGTAACGAAATCACCCGTTGTCCGGGGGTCTTTGGGAAACGAGGTGATCACCAGCACCCCACCGGTTTCCGGCTGAATCCTAACAGTGTGAAACTCGGGGAGGCGATTCTCCGAGGCTTGCCCGACCACGGCCTGCCGAACGGCCACCAGCAAAGTCGAGTCCGCCTCGTCCCACCCCGCCGGGGCATGAACCACAAGTCCCTTGACGTGGATCGGGTCGCCCAGCCGCGACGAGTCTACGGCAAACTCCAACTCCCGGAACGGTCCATCGCTTCCCCCCGAACCTCGACAAGAGACGGCCAAAGCCAGAACCATCGCGGATAGACACAGAACAGATTGTATGGCAATACGCATGAACAAATGTATGTCATTCCGGCTCCATTTGCAAGGGCGTATCCCGCTCTTGGTTGGATTGCCGGATACATTCACTCCGATACCTCACCGCATGAAATTGGTATGACATTCGCATCGCCTCACGCAGCCTGACTTCTGAGATGGGACGATGTATGGCCTGTACGCCGATTTTCCGCCATTTCCGGAGAGGCATCAGAACAACAGATCGTGACTTCCTCAATCACACTGATCTGGGTAGCAAGATATATGTCATTAATTCAGAAGTACTTATGTGGATAAGGCCAGAAGAAACCGGAGAGCAGTCAGTCTGACGACAACTTGACAGAGCACAATTGGGCAGGTATATTAGACGGCCCTGCGGATACTTACAAAGGGACACCCGCGTCAGATTGGATTGATAATAATCTGTTAATTACCCGTTTGCAGGATATGACGGAATACCGGTCATTGCGACTAACTCTCCGTCAAACCGCGTCAACGCTGTAGAAATAGACGAGTTCCACAGGCAACCGGCCAATCCTGTAAGATAGATCTGAGCCGTCTTGCCCTCGGTTGGGCTGATGAAAGCCCAATTCGAGTTGATAGAGCGGAAGCACACAACCTCGGAGCGCTTATGCCCTCGACAGCGACCCGAACCCCCGGAACAGCCAAGTCGTCCAAACCTGTCGGTCGGAAAACGAAAACGTCCGGCGAAGCTGGTTCGCGAACGAGTAGTGGTCGGGCCACCCGCCCGCCCAAACTCGACACGAAGGCTCCATCGAAACGTCTCCCGAAAAGCGCGGCGAAATCCAAGCCTACTCCGTCCGTAAGGCGAAAGCCCGACCAGACCGCTGCCAACGCCACCAAGAAATCGCTCCCCATGGAAACGACGGTAAAAAAGAAGGCGATCCCCCGCACCAAATCCAAAGACCATCCCGCCGCCTCGAAGTCAAGGGCGGCCGGAATGTCCGTTGCCGAGGTTAAGGCGACGAAACGAACCGCCCAACCTCGCAAAGCGACCTCTACCGAATCTGTGCTTCGGACTCCGCCGCGCAAGAAGCCGGGGGGTACTCATCCGGGCGAAACCCTGTTTGAACCAATCCCTGCCACCAAATCGGAAGTACTCGCGCCCGTCGAAGCCTTCCTTGAGGAAGACCAGGACCTTGTGCTGGAGGATGAGGAGGAGATTGTCTCCGGGGAAATCGAACTCGATCCTATGGGTATCCCCATCGAACTGCTTGATCCCGACTTGGCCGAGGTGCCCAAGCCCAAATTGAAGCCCAAACCGGTCAAGGTCGAACGCTGCGAGCGGCCATGTGCCGGTTGCGGAGGGAAGTACACGTGGCTATCGGTGGACGGGTATTGTTTCTCGTGCTTGAAAAGAAGGCTGGCCCAGCGTAAGCGCGATGACGAGAGCGTTACGACCTACGAGCCGGAAGCCGACGACGATAGTGAAAGCTGATGCGTCGCTCCACACATGAATGAAATCACGGCCTGCCCATTGGGCAGGCCGTTTTAACTGGAGATGCTGTCGCGCTTCGCTATCGCCGGAGCGACAGAAGCCGCCGCAGGAATCTGGCCATGAACGGGGTAATCATGTTCCGCCGATAGCCGTCTCCGGCCGCTTGGATGATCTCCGCCAGAGTCGGAGTCGGATGTGCATTCGAGGCGAACGCACCGAGCCGCACCCCCTGATTCATGGCGGTCACCAATTCACCGATCAGCTCGGAAGCATGATCGGCGACGATCACGGCGCTGCGAAGCCGGCCGTGCTTGTCGTAGTAGAGCTTGTACAGCCCCGCGCCGGAGTGCTCGATCAATGCGCGCTCCAAGTTGTCGAGCGAAAACGCCATCGAACGGTAGCGGCGAGCCTCCGCCGTCTTCTGATCCAATCCCACGTGAGCAACCTCGGGATCGGTGAAAACGCAAACCGGCAGACGCAGACCCGACAGGCGAGCGCTGCCGTAGAACAATGCGTTGGCCACCACCACCCGCGCCAGAGTGTCCGCATGTTGGCCGTAGCGGAAGTCCGAGCACACGTTTCCCGCCGCCAACACCCGCAGGTTGGTGGTGCGAAGAAAACTGTTCACCCAAACACCGGACTCATCGTACCGAATCCCGGCCGCGTCCAGGTCCAATCCATCCGTCATCGGAATCCGCCCCGCCGCCACCAGCACGTGATCGCACGAATCGGAGAACATCTTGCCGTCCAGTTCGGCGTGAACTACTCGCTCGTGCTCCGTGCGGCTGATTCGCAAGCCGTGATAGCCGAGCCGGAACGTGACTCCGTCGTGTTCGAGAGCCGCGCGAATAATTTCTGCCGCATCGGCGTCCAGGTTCGACAGGCACCGCGGCTTCTCGTCGTACACGAACACCCGGCTGCCCAGCCGCGCGAAACACTGAGCCAGCTCGCATCCCAGCGTCCCCGCGCCCACGATCGCCAAACGTCTCGGCAGTTCCGCGAGCGTAAACAGGGTATCGCCCGTCAGATAGCCGGATTCCTTGAGACCGGGAACGGGATGGATGTTCGGCCGCGATCCGGTGGCAATCACCGCCCGTGAGAATTCAAGCTCATGTCCACTGACCTCGATGTGAGTGCGAGCCAGAAGTTTTCCTTCCCCCTCATATACGTCAATCCCCCGACGGAGCAGGACGGTAATTCCGCTGCGAGCGGCGACTTCCTCGGCTTGTGCCCGAACGTATCGCATGACCTCCGCGAAATCCACTTGCGGATCGGCAAGTCCTCGGATCCCGAATTCACCGGCACGCCGAATCTCCCGAGCTTGGCGGGCGGCTCGAGCCAGGGCAAGAGTCGAAACGGCTCCCGCGCGGAAGGTGATCTCCCCCAGCTTCCCTTTCTCGACCACCGCTACCTTTGCCCCGAGTGCCGCCGCATTCGACGCGATGGCCAAACCCACCGGACCCCCTCCCAACACCACCAAATTGTAGCGGTTTCGGACGGCAGGATTGAGCTGCCCCGGAACCGCCTCAATCAGCGGCTCGGCAAGATAGGCCGGATCCAACGGGTGGGTGGTAGATGCGTCCTCGCTACCGGACAAAGCCGTTCCTCTCGGATTTGGCACACTTCATGGCAGGTTTGCGCATGTAGCAAAACTTTTCTACATTTAAATATACGAGAAATTTCCGCCTCCGCAAGCACTTGTGTTCACTTCCTCAAGCCGCCTTTTCCGGCCCGGTCGGGCTTACGCAAAGCTCTGGGGCTTCGCCCTCTGCTTCTTCCTATGCAGCGTGCCGGCCCGGTCGTTCGACCACTCCTATGCGCTGCTTCGTGACAGCGTTCTTGCGCCCTTCGTTTCCGACAGCGGAGTAGATTATGAAGGCCTGCTAAGTCACCGGCAATCTCTGGATCGCTTCATCGCTGACTGCGGCCGCCTAAGCTTCGAGTCATACCGCAGCTTCACCCGTCCGCAGCAGATGGCTTTTCTTATCAACCTCTATAATGCTGCTACTTTGCAGCTCGTTTTGAGATCGTGGCCCGTGAACAGCATCCGCCAAACCGGAAGCCTCTTCGTTAGCCCCTGGACCCGGCGGTTTATCCGCCTTTTCGACCGGACGATCAGTCTCGGCCAGATTCTGCACGATATTCTCCGTCCTGAATTCAACGACCCGCGCGTGCATTTCGCTCTGGCCAATGCCTCCCGCGGCGGTCCCGGCCTCGCAAGTGAGCCCTATCTGCCGGAGATAGTGGAGGCTCAGCTCGACGGGCGAACCGAGATATACCTCCTACAACGCCCTGAGATGAACCGCTTCGATAGCGGCGAGCTGCGTTTGTCGCCGATCTTCCGCTGGTACGAGAACGACTTCGGCAAGCGGGCCGGCGTGCGCGCGTTTGTGAGAACATACTTTCCTGAAGCCACCGACACAACTCGCGTTCATTACACCGAGTACGACGGATCATTGAATTCCCTATCCGGTGAATAGCGCCATGCGTACCTGGATTCTTGAAAAACCCGCTCCCATCGAGAAGCGCCCGCTGAAGCTGGTGCAGCGGCCCGTTCCCGATCCCGCGCGCGGTGAAGTGCGAATCAAAGTCCTCGTTTGCGCGATGTGCCGCACCGATCTCCACACCGTCGAAGGCGATATTCCCCATCCCAGACTTCCCATCACTCCCGGACATCAAGTCGTCGGGATCATTGACCGACTTGGCGAGGGAGTAACAGGTCCGGCGGTCGGTGCGCGGGTGGGAGTTCCGTGGCTCGCTTCCACCTGTGGGACGTGTTCGTACTGCGCAGGTGGCCGCGAAAACCTCTGTGATAACGGTAAGTTCACCGGTCAACATGTGGACGGCGGTTATGCCGAATACATGATCGCCCGCGCCGACTTCGTCTATCCGATTCCCGAAGGCTTCGACGAAATCCACGCCGCTCCGCTGCTGTGCAGCGGGGTCATCGGCTATCGCGCTTATCGTCTCGCAGATCTTCCGCCCGGTGGGAGACTCGGACTCTACGGATTCGGTTCCTCTGCCCACGTCACCATTCAAGTGGCACGCTACCTCGGGCATGAGTGTTATGTCATCACCCGCGGCCAAGCCGGGCAGGAACACGCCCGCCGGCTCGGTGCCGTCTGGGCGGGCGGGTCGGACGACACGCCGCCCGACAAGCTCGATTCCGTCATCATCTTCGCTCCCGCCGGCGAACTGATTCCGCGCGCGCTCACGCATCTGCGCAAGGGCGGTGTCGTTACCTGTGCGGGCATCCACATATCGCCGATTCCCGAATTTCCCTATGAAATTCTGTGGGGCGAGCGTGTGATCCGCAGCGTGGCTAACTCGACCCGCGAAGACGTCCGCCAGCTTCTGCATCTCGCCTCCGACATGAATCTCCAGCCCGACGTCGTGCTCTTCGATTTCGAGCATCTGAACGATCATCTGCTGGCTCTCAAGCGCGGCGAGTTCGTCGGCAGCGGCGTGATCCGCATGGTGCACCGCAGCGATCCCTGATCATGAGCTTCACCGATATCATCGCCTCCGCTCCCGCCATCCTCGCCGAGGGCGCGGTCATCGAACGGCTTAAACGGGACGGCCGCTTCCCTCTCGATCCGCACGTCCTGCACGCGGGTTGGCCGTATGACCGGCACCGGCGCGCGCTGCTTGAGGAAATCTGGCGGGGCTATCTGGCGATCGGTCGTGAGTTCGATCTGCCGATGATCGTTCTCGCTCCGACGTGGCGGGCGAGCTCCGAGCGCGTGGCCGCCGCCGGACTCAAGAGCGTGCGCGACGTCAACGTTCGCGGTGTGAGAATGCTCGCGGGATTGCGCGATGAGCTTGGCGACTATGGAAGGCATGTGTTCATCGGCGGGATTATCGGGCCGCGAGGTGATGCGTACAATCCCGCCGAAGCGCTGACGACACATGAGGCTTGTTCGTTTCATCGCCCGCAGATCCGCGCGCTGGCCGAGGCCGATCCCGACTTCCTGCAAGCGGCTACGCTCCCCGCTCTTTCCGAAGCCATCGGAATCAGTGAAGCGATGAACGAAACCGGTTGTCCCGGAATTATCAGCTTTGTTCTCCTTCGCGAAGGTACGCTGCTTGACGGAACTCCTCTGAGTGAAGCCGTGGCCCGTCTTGATCGCGAACCGCACTCGCGTCCCTTCGCCTATATGGTCAACTGCACACACCCGGCCTTTTTCCACGAAGCCATGGAACGGGAAGTGGCTAAGCTGCCCGCTCTCCGCGAGCGCGTAATCGGACTGCAAGCGAACACCGCCGCGCTAAGTCCTGAGCAACTCGACGACGCTCCCGCGCCGGTTTCGCAAGACCCCGAATCCTTCGCCGATGCGATGATCGAGGTTCACCGCCGTTTCTCCACCAAAATCCTCGGCGGCTGCTGCGGCACCGATCACCGCCACATGCGGGCGATTGCCGAAAGGATACGCAAAGTGATCGTTCCGACTGGTTCGTAACGGGAATCCCGATTATGAAATAACGTTTTCTTCTGATGTTTCTTCTGTTAACCGTGCTGGTCGGTTGCGGCTGCGGCAAAAAATCCGAACCTTCCGCCGCGTCCCCCACGGGAGTTATCCTTAAGCTCGGGAAAGGCGCCGTGCTTGTGAAGTTTCCCAAGACGGAAGACTTCATCCGCGAGGACTGGCTGACTCTGGTTCGACTCTACGGGTCTTCCGATACGCAGACACTCCCGCGCATCCCGCTGGCCGATCTGCAGACCGTGCTGGTTTTGGATGTTGAACCGGGCATTTACCGCGTGGTCGCTCAGGCGTGGACGCGCAAACATCATCCCACCGCCGGGGGAGTGTTGGATTCCGTGCGCGTGGAATCCGGCAAGATTACGGTTCTGCGCGCGCAGCGGCTTACCGGACCCTTCGTGGCTGAGCCTGAGGTGCCGCTTTTTCACTCCGCTTCGCAGACGTGGACGCTGCGCTCGGCTGATCAATTACCCGACTTTGTTTCCGAGATCGTGCGACAGACCGTGAAAGGATAGACCGGATGGCACAAGAAATCAATCAAGTGTACCGCCGCGTGCGGGCCACCGTGTGGCTGCCCTTGGGATTCATGTACGCGTCGTACTACATGACGCGCTACAATCTCTCCTTCGGCAAGACCACCATGACCCGTGAGTTCGGCTGGACCAACGAACAGTGGGGATGGATCGGCGCAACGTTCTTCTGGATGTATGCCTTCGGGCAATTCATCAACGGCCAGATCACCGACCGCATCGGCGGCCGCAAAGCCATCGTGATCGGCGCCGTCGCCACCGTGATTCTCAACTGCCTGATGGCCCTCGGCGGCGGCTTCGGTGTGATCGGCTATTTCATCATCATGTGGGGAGCCAATGGCTATTTTCAGGCCTTCGGTGCGCCTTCCATCGTCAGCGTGAACGGCAACTGGTTCGCGCTGCGCGAGCGCGGCACGTTCACCGGCATCTTCGGCATGATGATTCAGCTCGGACGATTCGCGGTCACCCTCCTCGGCGGATTTCTCATCGCCAACTACGCGTGGCCCAATCTGTTCATCATGCCCGCGCTGATTACGGCCTTCTTCGCGATTATCGCCTGGTTCGCCATTCGCAATCATCCCGAGGATATCGGCTTTGAAGCTCCCGACATGGGCGAGCACGATCAGGGAACCGACCATCGCCCGGCCGGCATTCGCTACACGCTCAAGAAGGTTCTGTCCAGCCCGACGTTGTGGGTGATCTCAATGGCCTATTTCTGCACCGGCTGGGTACGTCACGGATTCGAACAGTGGTTCCCCGCCTACCTGCAGGAAGTACAACACCTCGCGCCCGATTCGATGGCGTTCCAACTTAAATCTCTGGCTTTGCCGGTAACGGCGGTGTTGGGAGCGTTCGCGGCGGGCGTGAGCAGTGACAAGCTGTTCGGTTCACGAAGAGGACCCCCGGCGGCGATCATGTACTACGCGCAGTTCGTGCTACTCATCATATTCTACTACTATGCCGGGCCGACCTCGGCGGCGGTGCTGCTTATCCTGCTCTCGTTCTTCGTCAACGGTCCGCACAGTCTGCTCGGCGGCGCGGCGGCGATGGACTTCGGCGGCCGCAAGGCGTCGGGCAGCGCGGCGGGAATGATTGACGCGTTCCAGTACATCGGTGCGGGCATCGTCCAACCCATCGTTGGCAGCGTGATTGACGTCTACGGCTGGAACGGCTGGGCGCTCAGCCTCGCCGGTTTCGCTCTCATCGGCGGCATCCTCATGAGCACGCTCTGGAACGCCAAACCGAAATAGTCAACAAGATGGCCGGAGGTCTCTAACCTGCCCCGTAGATGTAACGGCAGTTTGCGTAGGGGCGCATGGCGATGCGCCCGCTTTCCGAGATGTGGGGGCCGATTCATCGTACCCACCTTCCCCCCAAATCTTCGATTTGGGGGGAACAGAAGGGGGGGCACTGCCCCTTGCGTACGCTCATTGATTCTGTAGTTTCACACGGCAGTGTGTTTCGCAGGGATTATCGCATCTTTCCTTTACCTGCCGAGCACGGACTGCGTCCCTGCCGGAATTTGGCATTCCGAAAGCGAAACCCATGCCGAATAAGCTCCCCGCTGTAACGATTGCCGATCTCACTCCCGAACAGCACAGTCTCTATTTCTGCTGTTTGGAGGATTGGTCGGATGAAATGAAGGAGGGCGGTGATCACAAAGCGAACTGGTTCCGCCAGTTTCAGACTCACGGTCTGCGCGTGAAGCTGGCCGTGGATTTGTCCGGATGCGTGGCTGGAATGATTCAGTATCTTCCCATCGAGCAATCTTTCGCCGACGGACGGGATCTCTATCTTGTCACTTGCATCTGGGTGCACGGACACAAACAGGGTCGCGGCAATTTTCAGAAGCGCGGATTCGGGCAGGCACTCCTCGAAGCGGCGGAAGAAGATGCGCGTGCGTTGGGAGCGAAAGGCATGGCGACGTGGGGGTTGTGGCTGCCGTTTTGGATGAAGGCTTCCTGGTTCCGCAAACAAGGCTACAAAAAAGCCGATCGCGATTCGATCCGGGTCCTGCTGTGGAAGCCGTTCACATCCGACGCTGCGCGGCCGCGCTGGATCCGCGAACAAAAACGTCCGCAGCCCGTTCCCGGCAAAGTCATCGTGACCGCATTTCTGAACGGCTGGTGTCCTGCCCAGAACATGACCGTCGAGCGCGCCCGCCGGGCCTGCGAATCGTTCGGCGACAAAGTTGATTTTCAGGTGATCCACACCGCCGACCGGGCCGTGCTGCAGGAATGGGGAATTGCCGATGGGCTGTTCATTGACGGCCGGCCCGTGCGCACCGGTCCGCCCCCTTCCTACGAGAAAATCCATAAACAAATTGAGCAGCGTGTCCGCCGCCTGCGCCCCGCGCCTTGATCTCGCGATGGACAAACGACAACACTGCAGAGAGCAAGTCTCCCCCCACTTTGTGGGGGGAGTAGGGGGTAACAAGAAGACTACAAAACTGTGAATTTCCTTTGCGCCTCATGATGCTCGCTCTCGGCTCACGATAATGGAGACGAGGGCGGTGCCGCAGGTGAACGCATTTGAATTCCCTGCCGGTCGCTTCACGGGCACGGCTGACAGCTTCGCTATGATGGTGCTGAAGGAACCGACAGGTGCGATAGCTTGCTTGCCGCTGCCCGGACTCGATGCCGATCGGACAGGGTCATCTTCGCGATAATGATGATGGCGGTTGCCTGAATGTTGTTGTCTTTGGCATGGCCACGGTAGTCGCGAATCATACGTTGTCTTCGAGGGGCATGACAATCCAGGCGAACAGGTAAAGCAGGATTCCACTTCCGCCCAGCAGCGTAAGCCCTATGGTCACCAAACGAATCAACACGGGATCCATGTTGAAGTAAGCACCGAATCCGGCACAGACACCCGCGATCTTCCGATCTTTCTGGATTCTGACCAACCGCTTGTAGGGTTGCTCTTCGGTCATTCGTTCCTCCTGACTACTGTTGTTCTTGCTACTATGGCAGTGAAGACGGCAAAGGCATATGCTCCCGCCGTCCGCTGTCGTCTTGGCCATGATGGTGATGAAGGCGGCGCAAGCGTTATCTCTACTTCAGAAGCAGCGCTTTCCGGAGAATCGCGCGATTTTCCGCTTGCAGTCGGATCAGGTACATTCCCGAAGCGTTTCCCGAAGCATCCCACGCAAACGTGTGGGTTCCCGCCTGGAGCACGGACGGTCCGCTTAGCGTTGTAACCCTCTGCCCAAGCATATTGAACACCGCCAGATCAATCCGTACGGGTGACGAAAGTTCCAGTGGAATCAGCGTCACGCCGTTGAACGGATTCGGATAAGGATCGAGAAGCGAGATTATCGTCGGTAGCGCCGCCCGATCTCGACCGGCCGCCTGAGACGTTCGTGCCGTGATCTGCACGTCGTCGAGATACCACTCGGTGGCGTAATCTCCCTGATAGTGGAAGCCGATGCGGAGCGACTGTCCGGCCGCGCCCGCGATCGCCACGCTGATCTCGGCCCAGTCATCTTGTCTTTCATTCGGCTCGACGAGCAGAGTCCACGGCCCGCCGCTCACGGAACTCAGAACCCAGTGATGCGTGCTGTCGGTGTAGTAGCCGGGCACCCAGCAGTTGCGTTGAAAGAATATCAAGTGAACCTCGGATGAGTTGGCGGGTACATTGATCGAAGGGCTTATCAACAGATCCTGCACGTCCACTCCGCTCGTCCCCTGATCGTCATTGTGATACACAGCGTTGGTGCCTGAGTGAACGCCGTCACCGCAACCGACACCGGAAGCTCCCGCCAAAGGCTGCCAGTTCGCGGTCGCGGGTCCCAGTTGCTGCACTTGCCAACCGGCCGGCGGAAAGCTGCCGTCGAAACTCTCATGGAGGAGTGTGGTTTCGCTGCTTCCCCCGCCGTCAGGTCCGGTCTTGACCAGCCACATGTCCGCGAACGCAAACGAATTGGTCTCGCCCCCAAGAATATAGCCGCCGTCCGCAGTTGGTGCGACAGAGTAGCACTTGTCCCAATCCATGCCGCCGAACGTGCGGTTCCAGACCATGTTTCCATTCGCATCGGTTCGCACAAGCCACATGTCGCCGTTTCCCGCGCCATACGAGAGAGTGATTCCGCCGAGAAGACATCCGCCGTCGGGGAGCAGGAAAAAAGATTCGCAGCGATCAGTGCCTTCTCCGCCGTAGGTCTTTGTCCATAGCGTATCTCCATACGCATTCGTCCGCACCAGATAGAAGTTGAGGTAGCCCGGTGTAGCGACTCCGAAGGAAGCGGTTGTTCCGGCCAACACGTAGCCACCGTCCACTGTCTGCTCTACGCCGATGCACTCATCGGAGTAATCACCGCCATATGTCCGGCTCCACAGGCTGTCTCCGTTGGCGTTCGTTTTCACCATCCAGAAGTCGGGGACTCCCGGAACTCCATGACCGAACGACTCGGTGTTGCCGGCGATGATGTAGCCGCCCTCCGCCGTCTGCTGAACGGAGTAACCCATCTCCGTACGGATCCCGCCATAGCGACGGCTCCAAAGGCTGTCGCCGCTCGCAGAGACCTTGGTCAGAAGCATGTCCCAGTTGCCGGATCCATCATGCGGATACATGGCCCCGACAATGACATAGCCGCCGTCGTTCGTCCGCCGCAAGCCATAGGGATACTCCTGGGGATCGCCGCCGATGCTACGACTCCACAGGCTGTCGCCGCTCGCGCTCATTCTGATCAGCCAGAAATCGTAGGTGTACCGGTTGTTCCTCCACTCCTGTCTTTCAGCAACCAGAATGCAGCCGCCGTCGTCCATGGCCAGAATCGAGTGGCAAGAACCTTGTCCGCTGCCGGCAGCGAAGGCCCGACTCCACACGCTGTCTCCATTGGCATCAGCCTTCACAATCCAGATTTCATCCGAACCGCCGGGCGGATCCGAGTAGCCGCCAAGAATGTAGCCCCCATCCGTCGTTTGCGCAACCGCATAGCAGGCGTCGCCGTATGCTCGGCCGAAAGTGTTGCTCCACAGGCTGTCCGGCTGGGCAAACGCGCTGACCACCGAGAATAGCGAAATCAGACCTGCGATGTGATACGATTTCATGATGATCTCCTGATTGCGGGAAGCCGCAGATCGTTAGAAGAAATGGCTGGCCTTGCTTTATGGAAGTAGAGTGTGGTGTGGGCTTACACGTTGCGGGGATATTGTCTACGATTTTCTTCGCACGGACGGTGATGAAGGTGGCGATAGATGCCATGCGACCGTTGCGTGCCTCCTGCGCAGGGACAATGCGGATGATCGTTGCCAAGTGGAGAAGCGATTGCGGCTGTCAGGTCAGATTCAGCGGCGGTTTCGAGGGTGGAGTGCAGTCCTGAACACAAAGGCTCCCCATCACTGAAAAGCCTTCGTCTTTACGGCAGCCATTCCCTCACTTCATGAGCAGCATCTTGCCGAGCAGCACTTTCTCGCCGGTTTGCAAACGCAAAACGTACATCCCGGTGGGGCAGGAACGGCAATCCCAGATCACGTCGTGCCAGCCCGGCCGGAACGTCTCTTCCGCCAGAGTTGTCACCCGACGACCCAAGACGTCGAAAACCTCGATGCGAACCTCCGCCGCGCTCGGCATTCCGAATCGCACGGTGGTGGACGGATTGAACGGATTCGGGTAGCAGGGCCTGAGCGTGAACTCCGTCGGCAATGACGCGATTTCTTCCGCGATGCCACTGGAGTACTCGACGGCCACCTGATTCGAGGAGCCGCTCAAACCTCCGTCATAGGCCGCGACCACGTAGTAGCTGTAGAAACCGGTGGTGATGAGCGTGTCGGTGTAGAACGTGTCGGCAACGGCGGTCAGCGCTATACCGTTCCGGTAGACCACGTATTCCGAAAACTCATCCAATCCGTGCGGAGCAACCGCGCTGAGTGGAGACTCCCAGCGTAGAGGAACGAGCGGAAGACTGGCAGTCGTGGCCGTCAGGTTGCGCGGCGGATCGAGACGCCAGAGACGAAGCTCGAGATTGCTGGTGGAGTCGGCGCCGATCAGAATTTCCGCCCGAACGGTCTCGAAACCCGCCAACGTCACACAGGGACGATGGACGCCGGTCAGCAGTGAATTGGCGCTGAACTGGCCGGAAGCGTTGGGACTCACGGACGATTCTCCAACGTGCACGGTCGCCTGCGTGAGATCGGTCTCGGGGGGATGCGCGATGATCCGGCCGGTGAGGGTTCCCGTCCGGCCATGCGTGCGCGTCGTGAATCGGACGGCGGCGCGCGGGCCGATGAGCCACGTCCGCGAATCGAAGGTTCCGTTGTAGAGCAGTTGCAGTCCCGCCGTTTCGGCGGGATTTTCAATTCCCACACTACTCTGGTTGGGAACGTCCACCCGCCGGTAGAGAAACACGATCTCGCAGTCTCCGGTGGGAGTGGGCCGCGCATCGGGCGAGAAGATCTGAACCTGAAACGTGACACGCTGCGACGACGGCGGAAACTCGAGGTTGGAATACTCGATGACGAACCGCCCGCGCAGGGTGTCGGAGAAGCAACAGATCTCGGCAACGGCACCGTCATGGAGATTATCCCAGAACGGCGCAAGCATGGCCGAGGGTCCCGCCAGACCGGGGATGGGGAAGTTGAAATACGAGTGATCGTGCGAGATTCCGCCCGCAATCCAGCCGTTCTCATTGATGGTCAGGCTGTCGAATCCCACTCCATAGTATTGGAAGCGGAACGGCAATCCTACCCATCCCGACGAATCGCGGGCCGGCAGCTCGATCAGCGTTCCCGCTCCGCCAAGGGAAGGCGCGATTTCGAGCCAGTCGAACGTGGCCGCGTAGCCGGTATCTAAACGGTCGAAAGCGCGATAACCGTAAGCGTCGGGCATCGTGGGAGCCGCGCGCGGAGAAGCAAGATAGAGATTCACGTCAAGGGTCTGGCCGCTGGGAAGTTCGACGGTCGTGTCCGCGAGCGCATCATGGTAGTCGGTTCTCACGTGGTACAGGGCATCGCCCGGTAGCTCGGCGGAATATCGTCCGAGCGAATCCGTCATGATGGGATTGACGGGGACGCTGATGAACGTCACCAGAGCCTCCGTCACCGGAACACTGTTGCCCGCGCGCACCGTTCCGCGAAGCGTGCCGCGCGGCGACGAGGTAAGCTGCGCGTTCCGAAGGGTCGTGTCGCCCACGGCAACGGCAACCGAATGCTCGGTGGTTACGTATCCGAATGCACTGTAGCGAAGCGTCCAGGTGGTGTCTCCCCGCAAGGTTATGAAATAGCTGCCGTCGCTGCGGGTGCGGACGCCCCGCCCGGCGCCGACCGCCTCGATCAGCGCTCCGGCAATCGGATTGCCCGAGGGAACCTCGGTAACGGTGCCCATCACAAATCCCCGCCCCACGAGAATCATCGAAACCGCCGCGTAGGCGTCCACGAATCCGAAGCCATAGGTGTTGTCCTCGCCTGCCGCACCGTAGTCGTGGGCCGACCTCATGAGCACGGACTTGATCTCGCGGACTTCCGCATCGGGACTGGCTTGCCGGATCAAAGCCACGATTCCCGCGACGTGCGGGCCGGCCATGGAAGTGCCGTCCAACCAGTCGTAGCCGGTCGAGGAATAGGAGGAGTACACGTCCACTCCGGGAGCACAGACTTCCGGCTTGATAGCCGTTCCCGGTGGACAGTCGCTGGGACCGCGACTCGAAAAAGTGGCGATGTCGTAGGGGGGGATGGTGTCGTTGGTGGCGTCTACCGCTCCCACCGCGAACATGGTGACGGAGTCCATAGCTACCGTGGCCGGACTCCCGCAGGATTGCGAACCCGGCCCCGAGTTTCCGGCGGAGAATACGACGACAATTGCGGCGGCTTCGCAATTGATAATCGCGTTGTTCCAGAGGTTGAAACAATCCTGATAACCGGGGAATCGCGCGGAAACGCTCCACGAATTCTGAATCACGTCCGGTACGTCTTCAATCGTGACCGCATTGCCGTCGGGATCGGCGAACCACTGGAATCCGGTAAGGATGTCGTTATTGATCTCTTCGCCCACACTCTGGTCAATGGCGTTGCAGGCAATCCATTGGGCATGGGGTGCAACGCCCACCGAGTCATTGGTGATGAGCGAGTTCCCGCACATAGTGCCCATGACGTGCGTGCCGTGGCCGTTGCGATCCTCCGGGAATGACGTCTGGCCGAGGACGTCCAGCCAACAGTGTTGCGCCGGAGCGAAGTTTCCCCGCCAGCGCGCGGCCAGGGCCGGATGGCCGCCCTCCACTCCCGTATCGAGATTTCCAACTAAGCGTCCCTCACCCGCATAGCCAAGTTGATACCACACATCGGGAGCGCGAATCGCCCGGATTCCGCGTGGCACCCCATGGTTCTCATCCAAACGACTACCGCCGTGGTCACGGGCCGGGCGGATCGGTTCGATGAGTTCGACGGTGAAGTTCACGTCTATCCACTGTACGTCAGACCGGTCACTGATCTCTTCCAGAACTCGTGGGATTGCCCGAACCACAACACAATTCGTGATCCAGTAGGGGGTATAGCCTGCCACCCGTCCGGTTCGGCGATAACTATCGAGGGTGCTGAGTAGATCGGTCTGGCTCGCGGTGGCTGTGCGCTGCAGTTCTTCAATGACGATACGGTGGCGATCCGCGCGGGTGGCTCGCCGGCGGGTCAGTTCCATATCCAGACTGCTGATGTCGGCCTGAATCTCGAGATAGACGATGGCCGAAACGAATGAGTCAGGCCGCGCGATCAATGTCTCGTTAAGGGCGGGAGCTATCTTGGACGGTGAGGCCGTAGCATTGACCAACCCACAGAGGGTCAAGATGAAAGCAAGGATTGTGCGGTTCATGGTGCTTCTTTGAAGAGTGTCTGTCCAACCGGCTTGGCTCGGTGAGGTTGCCAAAGCGCAACATCTCGCCGAGAGGCTATGTCTTCATTATACGCACGTTCCCGTTCTGAATCAAGCAGATTGACCCCGGCCTTGACTCACGTCTTTTTCTAACCCTATATGGTGTTGTCGTTTCAGAGGTATATGCTGCAAATAACAGAGCTTACAACTTAGGATCTCGGTTGGCTACATTTTCTTTCAGTCAGGTACGATTCGTCTTGACTCGGCCCTATTCGGTGTGTATTTTATAACGCTAATCTGGCTATTTCGAGTATCCACTTTGCACAGCAACACGGTTCGATTGACCACATGTAAGAGGAGAGTTCACCATGCGTGTTCACCGCATTCTGTTTGGTATGGTTTTTTGCCTGCTCCTGATCGGAGGGGTCGCCTCGGCGCAGCCGCTGGCCGGCTCCTATGACATCGGCGGAGGAGCGAACCACTACCCGAACTTCACGGCCGCCGTTTCCGCCCTGTACGCCAACGGGATTTCCGACGCCGTGACTTTCAACGTCTATGGAGGAGACTATAACGAACAAGTCAACCTGTTTGGTCCCATCCCGGGAGCCAGCATTGACGACACGGTCAAGTTCTTTGACGCGTCGGGAACGGCCCGCCTGCGAGTCACGACGCATCTGGCCAGCGACCGTGGCGTGATTCATGACAGCCTGGCCAGCTTTGTCATCTTCGACGGGATTGACATCTACCTCGATCAGGTCAATGACAGCACCTACAAGTGTCTGGTCATGAAGGGCGCGAGCAACTGTATCTTCCGCAATGCCGATTGGCGGGGCGCTGGATACAGCGCATCCACCGTCAAGTACGGTGTGTATATGTGGTCCACCGCCAGCAACAACAACGTGTTTGAGAACATCCATTTCCATCGCCACAACACAGCCTTCCGGGCTTCGGGAAGCACGACCCAACGGCATACCGGCAACATCATCCGGAACTGCACCATTGACGATGTCTGGTATGCAGCATATGTTACCTACACGCCCAATTTCCAGTTTTACGGCAACGATGTCCAGATCAACGGCCCGGGAGGCTCAAGCGTCTATGGCATAGATGCGTACACGCAGGCTTCAGGCGATGCCGTCTTCGTGTATCGCAATAACTTCCACAACTTGACGACGGCTGGTAGTTCCTCGTACATCCACGGCTACGTGGGAACGGGCGCGGTGCTGAATGTCTACAATAACTTCTTCTACGACATTCAGACCACGGGATCGGCGACTCCCTATGTCGCTCTGTACGCCAACACCAGCGGCACGACCAATTTCGACTTCAATAGTGTCCGGCTCAACGACGTGGCATCTACTGGCCAGATTCGCGTAATCTACAAGGCATCCACCTCCGCGATCGTGAACATCCGCAACAACATCTTCTACTCCGAGGAATCGACGGCCGCGACGGACATCATAGCTGGCATTACGGCGGGAACGTACGCACCGAATATTCTGGACTACAACGCCTACTACAACGGCGGGGGCGTCAATTGCCAGATCTATGATGTCGGTTCGGACGAATATGCTACTTTGGCCGAGCTGCAGAACGCTACCGCCTTTGAAGATCACGGTGTGGAAGGCAATCCCGGTTTCACCAGCGCCACTGATCTTCACATTCTGCCGACTCAGGGACTGGTCAGCAACAATGGCTTGGCGCTAGGCTGGGTTACGGATGACATAGATGCCCTTCCCCGTCAGGCCCCCCCCGATATCGGGGCGGATGAGTACGTTTATCTGGCGCCCAGCGACGACTACGCCGTGCTGGAGATTCTGGACGTTCAAACTCTCTATCCGGAACTGACTCTGTTCAGCATGGGAGTGCGCGTTCAGAATCGCGGTTCGGCGGCGCAGACCGATATCCCGATCCGGCTGTTCTACAACGGCGCGCAGCAGGGAAGCGACATTCTGCTGTCGCTGGCAATTGACGAGGTGGACACGGTGTACTTCCCGTGGACGACCCCGGCCGCTCCCGACGCGGGGATTCTCGCAGCTCAGAGCTTCCTGCCCGGTGACGCGGATCCGACCAACGACAGAGTAGAGTACAATGTCACAATCGTTGGCCAACCGATGCACGGGGCCTATGACATCGGCGGCGGCGGCAATCACTACAACAACTTTTCCAGCGCCGTTCTCGACATGACGCTGCGGACGATTGACGGCGCGGTGACGTTCAACGTCTATCCGCTGACCTACAACGAGTCCATTGACATTCCCGCGATCACCGGCGCTTCTTCGACCAACACGATCACCTTCCAAGCCGCGGGCGCGCTTCTGACTCCACCGGAACTGGTGGGGGCCGGCCCGGTCGTTCGGCTCGACGGAGCGGACTACCTCACGTTCGACGGGATTGACATCATCGCCAACACCAGCGCGCGGGTGGTGCTGATGGTGAACGGCTGCGACTACAACACGTTCCGGAATCTGGACGTGACCGGCAACGACGTGTCCAACACCAGCACCTACGGCATTGACATCAGCGGCGGCGGCAACGACTACAACGTGGTGGACAACGTCACCGTCAGCGGCTGCAACTACGGAGTGCGCTTCTACGGCGCATCGGGTACGCAGGACGTCGGGAACGTCTGCCGCAACAGCACGATTGTGGGCGGCAAGTACTCCACCTACCTGTACTATCAGGAGGGGGGAGCGATTCACGATTGCGATATCCAGCCCGGCTGGAACGGCGCGAATACCGAGATCTACGGCGTGTACTGCGGCACCATTGCCGCGGGCGACACCTGCTGGGCGTGGGGCAATGAGGTTCACAATATCCAGTCGCAATCCACCTGCAACGGCATCTACGGCAACGGCAGCAGCGGACTGTTCATTGCTCACAACAACTTCGTGTACGGCTGGATGGGTCCGACCGGAACCAGCGTCATGTACGGATTGCGCGCACCGGGCGGTGTGACCGAATGGTACTTCAACAGCGTCTACATCGGCGACATTGCCACCACCGGCAACATCTACGCGTTCTACATGACGGGAACCAGCACGGTCGCCACGGTGAAGAATAACATCTTCCAGGTGGATGAACCGGTCGAGGACTGCTGGGGCATCTACGTGGCGAGCGGCACGCTGACCAGCAATCACAACTGCTTCTACAGCAGCGGTCCGGGAGCGCTCTACTATGTGGGCCGGACCGGCGGCCTGGACTATAGCACTCTGGCTACGTGGCAGGGAACGGGACAGGATGCAAACTCGGTGGAGGGCAATCCCGGATTCATCGGCCCGACCAACCTGCATATTACTCCGACCTTCAGCCTGGTCAACGGCGTGGGCGTGACCGTTACCGGCATCACCGCCGATATTGACGGCGATCTGCGCGGTTCACCGCCTGATATCGGCGCGGATGAGTATGTATTCTCTTCGATGCCGCACGACTATGGCGTCAACGGATTCATCGGCCTCCAGCCCACCTACGTGACCAACACTCCGGTGATTATTCAGGCCGAGGTGAAGAACTACGGCACCAGCCCGGAGACGAACGTGCCCGTCCGGCTGTACTATAACAATGTACAGCAGGATGAGGTGCTGTTGTCGCTGGCTTCCGGCGCTCAGGATACGGTGGATCTGGACTGGACGCCGCCCGTCACCGGATTCGAGATCGGCGAACTGAAAGTGAAGGCTTTCTGCCCGAGCGATGGTTTCGCCCTGAACGACAGTGTGGCAACGTCGGTGACTATCGTCGGCCCGCCCATGTCCGGAACCTACAATCTGGGCGGCGGAGTCCCGATGGATTTCGCCAACTTCGCTGAAGCCGTATCGGCGCTGCTATTACGCGGCATTGACGGTGAGGTCATCATTGACTGCTACGAAGGCACCTACGTCGAGAACGTCGAGATCGGCCCGATCCCCGGCGCGAGTTTTGCCGACCGCGTGATTTTCCAGGCCCATGAAGGAGCGCTGGACGACATCGTGACCCTGACCGCCTCGGGCGGAACGGAAGTGCTGTACATCAACGGCGCGGACTACGTGACGTTCGACGGTATTGACGTGGTGGCGACGGGCTCGGTCAACGTCAGCGTACTCATTGACAACGACGCCGACTACGTTACGCTCCGGAACATGGTCGTTACGGGCCGGGACAGCACCAGCACGTCCATTCGCGGCGTGAAACTCACCTTCAACGGCAACGATAATTGCGTCTGCGACAACCTGACGGTAACCGGCGCTTTCTACGGTTTGCGCAACGAGAGCGGCAGCGGCGGCAGCGACAACTGGGAGATCATGAACTGCACGGTGTCCGGCGCGAGCTACTGCGTGTACCTGGACGACGCCAGCGGTCGCGTGCACGACAACGATTTCCAGCCGCACGGCTATGCTTCCACGTCGGCGTACGGCGTGTATATTTCCTTCCTGACGGCGGATGACACGGTCCACGTGTACAACAACCGGTTCCACAACTTCCGGCACACGTCCACTACCGACTTCGCGACGGTCGCGGGAGTCTATTCCACCTGCGGCACAACCAGCTACGCCTACGTCTACAACAACTTCTTCTACGACTGGCAGACCAATGGCCCCGACATCTTCGGCATCCGCACCACCACCGGCAACACGTTTGTCTACAACAACAGCATCCGCATGAACGACGTAGCCAACGCGGGAGATTATGCCGGTATCTACGTCAGCAGCGGCAGCGTCCTGTCGTTCGTCAACAACGTGATTCAGGTGGACGAGGCCACCAACACCTGCTACGGCATCTGGCGCGCCGCCGGAACCCTCGTGTCCGACAACAACTGTTTCTACGGCACGGGCGCGGCATTCTTCACGGGGCGGGACGTCTCGACCGACTATCCGACCCTTCCCAACTGGCAGGTGCTTGGCTACGATCTGAGCAGCGTGGCCGGCGATCCGGGCTTCCTCAGTGCTTCGGACCTGCACATTGATCCCGTGTTCACGCTGCTGAACGCGGCCGGCGCGCCGCTGACGGAAGTGACCGACGACATTGACGGCGATCTGCGCGGCACTCCGCCGGACATCGGCGCCGATGAGTACGTGGCGCTGGTTCAGCCCGACCCGGTCACCGCGCTCACTGTCGCCGCCGATGTACCCAATAGCGACGTCATTCTGAGATGGGTCGCCTCGCCCAACGCCAACAGCTACAAGGTCTACGCGGGCGATACCCCGGACTTCGTTATTGACGTCGGTTCGCAGGTGGGTCATACCGGCAACCTGATATTCGTTCACAACGACATCCTGCTGACGGGCACCCTGAAATTCTACGTGGTGTTGGCTTCAACGGACGCGCCTCCGGCTCGCTAATCAGCCAACGCGTCCGCCATTCGGTTGCTTGACAACGGGGATGCCGCACCCGCGGCATCCCCGTTTGCCTACCTTGCAGCCTTTCGGAGCGGGTCACTTGACTTTGTGCCGTCCTCGGGTTATAATGCAACCTTGAGGGCTAAACGGCACTCTCTCCAATGTTCCTAACCAAGACGGGAGGTCGGTGATATGGGAATCGTGAGAAAGATTCCACTGTTCGCTTTCGCACTTCTTTTGAGCTCGGCATCGCTTGGCCAGGTGCTGGTCCACGAGATTCCATCTCCGACCGCCAATGCCGTGGGGCTGTGCTGGGACGGGTCGGCTCTGTGGGTGAGCGACTACTCTCGCAGCCTGCGGCGCGTGGATCCGGTGACGGGGGCCGTTACCCGAACGATTACCGGGCCGGTCAACGGATCGGACGGACTGGCCTTCGAGAACGGCTACCTATGGACGGTATCGCGGGTTACCTCCATCGTGAAAGTGTTCAAGGTGGACACCACCAGCGGCAATGCGGTGGACAGCATCCCCGATCCCACGGCCGGATGGGCGGGCGGCGCAGCTTGGGACGGAAGCGCCCTCTGGTTCTCCGTCTACTATCCGAACGACCGCATCATGCGAGTCAATCCCGCCACATTGGATACGCTGGCCTTGTTTGCCGCGCCGGGGGATCAGCCCTTCGGATTGGCCTGGGACGGAACCACTCTCTGGAACAGCTCGACGGACACCGGCGCTGACCGGATCTATCGGATGGATCCCGCCACGGGAGCCGTCTTGTGGTCATTTGTGCTGCCCCCGCACCAAAGCGAACCCAGCCGCCGGCCGCGCGGATTGGCCTGGGATGGACAATATCTTTGGGTGCTCGCCTACGCCCAGAGCAATCCTCCTACCGTTAAGATCTTCAAGTACGACGTGAGCAACGCCAACAACCCCGACATTCATTTCTCCGATTCGTTGCGCAATTACGGGTCCATCGTCGTCGGCTTTCCCGTCTCGTGGACGACGAACGCCCGCAACGTCGGCAACGCGATGCTGCGCTTGGACAGCGCCCGTTTCGCAAGCGGAGCCGCCTACGCGCTGCTCCAGCCGGTCACCTTTCCCATAAATCTCGCTCCGGCGGCCGTGCAGTCATTTGTGATTCGATTCGATCCCCCGGCCGCGGGCAGCTACCCCGATACGTTGCGCGTCTACTCCAACGACCCGGACGAGAATCCCTATCCCATCGTGCTGCGCGGAGTCGGACTGGCGAATGAAGGGGATATTGACGTATTTCCGACGGTGATCCCGTTCGGCGAGGTGCGGATCAATCCGCCGCCCGTGCTCTCGACGACCCGGCCGCTCGACATCGTGAATCTCGGATCCGGAACGCTGACGGTGAACAGCTTCACGCTGACCGGCGATAACGCCTTCTACTGGGATCCGATTCCGCTGCCGCTCGCGATTGACTCGCAGGCGACCTATACGACGCGAATCTGGTTCAATCCGACGGCCGTGCAAGCCTACTCGGCGGTGCTGAACATCGCCTCGAACGATCCCGACGAGCCGGTCGTGAGCGTGATTCTGGAAGGATTCGGCTCCGATGTCCCGGTGGACGGCGGCGGCGTGCTGTGGTATTTCGACGCCAGCACTCCCTACCACGACAACAGTATCAACTCCGTGCAATCCCTCAGCGACGTGAACGGAGACGGTATCCATGACGTGATCGCCGCCAGCGGCAACGGACTGATCTACTGTTTGAACGGAAGTTCGACGCAATTCGCCGACACGTTCTGGACGTACTATACGCGGGCGGATCCCAATCATTCGGGAGTCGTATACTACGAGCGCGGGATGAGCGCGTGTCCCGACTTGACGGGAGACGGTGTTGACGAAGTAATCATCGGCACCTCGGGAGGAAGCCGCTCGGTGTACGCTCTGTCCGGCGCCGACGGAACCGAATTGTGGATGTTCGATACGCACATCTGGGGCGGCGGCGGATGGGTGTATGAGGTCTATCCCATCGAGGACGTGACGGGCGATTTCGTGCCGGACGTTTTGGGTTGCGCCGGTGACGATGGATCCGGCACCGGTCCGAACCGGGTCTTCGCTCTCAGCGGAGCCAGCGGGCAGATGATCTGGAACGCCGCGCCGTCTTCGGCCTTCTTCACCGTGCGAACCATCGGCGACGTGACCGGAGACGGAATTGACGACGTTGTGGCCGGCGATACCGACGGAAACGTGTTCGGCTACAGCGGTACGTCGGGGGCGTCGCTCTGGTCGGCGTTAGTGGGAGCTGACTCGCCGGTTTTCGCGCTGTTGAGTTTGGGCAGCAACGCCAATCCCGGGCAAACCACAACCGAAGACGTGGCCGTTGCCTCCGCCTATGAGGGCGTGTTCTGCCTTGACGGCGGAAACGGGGCGCAAATCTGGTTCGTGGAAACGACCTCGACGGTCTACGAACTCGCCGTCGGGGGCGACGTAACCGGCGACAACATCAATGAAGTGTATTTCGGCATGACCAACGGACGTGTGATGTGTCTCGACGGAGCTACCGGCATTCAGGTGTGGTCGGTCACGGCCGATCCGAATGGATCCGCAAACGTCCTATCGCTGACCACCGTTCCCGACGTGACGGGCGACGGTGTGCGGGACATCGTGGCGGGTACGCTGGGGAACAACGTCGTGCTACTGAACGGCTGGGACGGGAGTCGCGAGTGGGCGACCATCGGCATCGGCCCGGCCAGCGCGATTGATGCGCTGGGCGTTCTTCCCGATATTGACCGCAACGACTCGTGGGAAATTCTGGTGGGAAATCGGGGCGGACTCGTTCAAGCCCTTTCCGGCGGTCAGTTGGTGAGCGATGCTCCGTCGCCCCCCATGCCTGCCGTCACTCGCTATTCTCTCGGCGTAGCGTATCCGAATCCCTTCAACGCCCGCACGGTGATTCCCTACGCGCTGGAACGCGAAGGACACCTGCGGATGAACGTCTTCGACGTTCTGGGACGACGGGTGGCGATTCTGTGGGATGCTCCGCAGGCGGCGGGCGCTCATGAAATCTCGTGGAACGGGTCGAGCGCGGACGGGCGAATCCTGCCCTCCGGCATTTACTTCGTCCAGCTTCGCACCGGGACGTTTTCGGCGGCCAGCAAGATCACGCTGCTCAAGTAAGGAGATGATGATGGCTTTCTTCGTGAGCAGACGTGTGCTCTTCATCTTCCTGATGGTCGCGTTTGGCCTTCTGAGTATGGTACATACCGCGGTTGCGGCGCGCATCATTCAGGTTCCCGCGGCTTCGGTCCGTAACGTCGTTGAGCTTCAAAACCTCGGCGTGGCGCTCCTCGACGCCCGCGTGGAACGCGTGAATCCGGCGTTGAATCTTCCGCCCCATCGTGTGCGTTGGTGTGAAGAGAACGGTTTTGTGACGGGACTGGCCGAGGAACCGATTCTCGAACGACTCCGTGAGCACGGCATTGCGTTTCAGGATCGCGGG
>JAHJDG010000046.1 GCA_018812265.1 bacterium
CGGCCCGATTCTGTGTGCCATGAGTTGGATGTGACCGCCTTTGCTCACATACCGCAATGCATTGGAAACCAGGTTGGTTAGCGCCCAGGTGATCTTGTTGGCATCCGCGCGAATGCTGGACAGATCTCCGGTCACCTCCGATGTAAGCGTGACCTCCTTCATATCCATCTGGCTTTTGAAAACCGCCTGCACATGGTCAAAAAGAGTGGAAATCGGAACGCTCTCAAACTCCAACTCGATTCTGCCCGCTTCGATCTTGGACAGATCCAGCAAGTCATTGACCAAGGCCTTCATCCGGTGCACTTCTTCGTGAGCAGCCTGCAAGAGATCTCGGTCCTTCTCGGCGAGTTCCTGGGCGACGTGTTCCAGGAGCAGATCAACACTCATTCCCAGGCTGGTCAGCGGTGTCCGCAGCTCGTGGGACGCCGCCATGACGAATTCACTCTTGAGCCGCTCTACTTCTTTCAAGCGGGTGACGTCCCTGAGCAGCAGCACGATGCCGGACAGATTGCGGTCCCTTCCGCGAATGGCCGTGACGGAAAACAGATAGTGGCGGGACCGTTCTCCCTCCGCCAGGGTGACGATCCGCTGTTCATCGGGAAGGTTGGGTTGCACCCCGGTCTCCACCGTCTTGCGAATCAGATCGCAAACATTGGGGTCCGGGAGAATATCCCCGCACTGCAATGTGGCGCTTTCGGCAAAATCCAAACCGAGCAACCGGCGCGCAGCGGGGTTGATACCGGTCATCTTGAGGTTGGTGTCGAAAACCACCAAACCGTCCTCAATGCTGGAAAGGATCGCTTCCCCCTTGTTCTTTTCCGAGATGATCTGCTCGATGTTCATCTCGTGGTAACGGCCGAGCTGTGTGGCCATTTGGTTGAACTCGCCGGCCAGACGGCCCAGTTCATCCCCGGTTTCCACGGGCACCTGAACGGCATAGTCGCCCGATGAAATCTTCCGTGACGCTTCCATGAAACGCCGTATCGGCCGGACGATCCGCTCCGCGAGAAACAAACTGAAGATCAGCGCCACAATCAATGCCGACGCCGCCACCAAAACGGTGGACCAGATAGCGCGTTTGGCGACGTGGCTCGCCCTAACACTGGCCCCATACATGGTTTTTTCGTTGAGATAACGCAGCCCGACACATGCCTCGCGCACCTTGGTAAAGAGGGGATGAACCGATTCCTGGTAAGTAGTTAAGGAAGGGCGACGAGAAGCTTGTGTCGTATCGCGTAAATCTGTCAGCCTGGAAAACTGCTGCCGGTAGTTCGAATAATCAGTCTCAATGGATTGGACGAGTTCCGCCTCGCCTTGAATCGTGGTATTGTCCTTAGCCCGGGCCAGCCACTCAAAAAACACCTTCTCACTTTCCCGGAACTGGTCGATGCCTTTCTCGCCGGCTCCCAGGAACATAATCAGGATGCCGCTGTCCTGCCGCTCCAAAGCATCCACCATGTTTTCAGCGGCAAGGATGCTCCTATAGTTTTCGCTTAGGATCGCATCGGTGGCCTTGCCCAGAGAGACCAGATTTGTAACGGCCCACGCGACCACCAGGCCCATGAGGGCAAAGGCGACGCCATATCCAACCAATATTTTATTTTTCAACGTCATGGAACACCGTCCTCCATTCAATTACAGCAGGCACCAATGCAGATAGCAACAGTCGTGCCATACTTTAATATACGTGTTTTCAACAAGTTATATGGCTTACAGAGGAGAGCGGCCTTGAAATCTGAAAAGCCGGAACGGGCGCGATTTTGCATAATGCAAGGCACGTGTTCATGAAAAGCAAGATCAGACTCCGTAGGTTTTCCTCCTGCGCCAGAGCGTCGCCTGGTCGATGCCCAGAACATCCGCTGCTTCTTGGAGCGAAGAGGTGTTGGCCATGACTCTTCTGATGTGCAGCTCTTCAATGGTGGACAAAGGCACCCTGTCGCCAATGGCGGGGGTACCGGCAGCGGGAACCATATTGTCGGGAAGATCGTCTTTTCCGATCCGTTCACCGC
>JAHJDG010000047.1 GCA_018812265.1 bacterium
AATTATAAATTGATCCGTCGCGGACGCTTCCGTCTCCGCCTCAACCGGCTTTCTGCGCTGGGCAAGTCCATGGTACTCCTGGGAGTCATCGGCAAGGAACGGCTCTACTACTGGAAGCTTTTCTTCTGGTCCCTGTTCTGCCGACCCCGGCTCTTTCCGCATACGATTACTCTGGCAATCTACGGATTCCATTTTCGGAAAGTCTTTCAACACTATCTGTCAGATCCACAATAGGCACGCGTCCGAAAGGCCGAGGTCGTCACGAAAATCGAGGCTCTAACGAGGAAAATCGCGAGTTGAAGAAGCTCGACGGCCATCAGGATGAAGGGACGGTTAACGGGGATGCGTTCAAGCGCGACTTTTCGCACGACCTTGATGGCCTCGGTAAGGCCATGAAAGACCTGACAATGGATACCAAGTAATTCGAGAATAGGATAGTGCTTTTCGCTGCAAGTCTCCATATAGACGTGCGACACATTCGGAAATGTGACCCACGATGGAGCTATGAAATTATTCTCTCGAACCAATTAAAACAAGCGGACGCCCACCACAGATTACGACGTGACGAATTCAAACGCAACGATTAATCGCATCGCCTTCATCGGTAACTACTTGCCGCGCCAATGCGGCATAGCGACCTTTACCACCGATTTGTGTGAAGCGGTCGCTGCGGAATACGGCGAGACGAAGTGCATTGCTCTGCCCGTCAACGATATTGAAGCCGGGTATGCGTATCCACCCCGCGTTCGTTTTGAACTGACGGAGAAGGATCTTGACTCCTATCGCCGTGCCGCTGACTTCCTGAATATCAACAATGTGGACCTCGTGTGCCTTCAGCATGAGTACGGCATTTTCGGCGGGCAGGCGGGAAGTCACATCCTGGCCCTCCTGCAGGAATTGCGCATGCCCATCGTCACGACTTTTCATACGATCTTGCAGAATCCCGATCCTGATCAGCGACGGGTGCTGAAAGAGATCGCCGTCCTGTCAGACCGTGTGGTTGTGATGAGTGAACGCGGCGGGAACGTCCTGCAGAAGATCTTTGATGTCGCACCGGAAAAGATTGATATGATTCCGCACGGCATCCCTGATCTGCCGTTTGTGGATCCGAGTTTTCACAAAGATTTGTTTGGAGTCGAGGGCAAAATCGTCTTGCTCAGCTTTGGATTGCTCTCCCCGAACAAAGGAATCGAGAATGTCATCGCTGCCTTGCCCGCCATTTTAGAGCGATATCCGAACGTGGTGTATATGATTCTCGGCGCGACTCATCCCCATGTCTTGCGGCTGGAAGGCGAAACCTATCGCTTGTCTTTGCAGTTGATGGCCGAGGAGAAAGACGTGGAAGCCAATGTAATCTTCTACAACCGATTTGTCAGCTTGGAGGAGCTTGTTGAGTTCATCGGTGCGGCGGACATTTATATTACTCCTTATCTCAATGCAGCCCAGAGCACTTCCGGCGTTCTGGCTTACACGCTGGGAGCGGGAAAAGCGGTGATTTCGACGCCATATTGGTATGCGGAGGAAATGCTGGCGGAAGAACGGGGAGTGCTGGTGCCGTTCCGTGACCCGGCCGCCTTGGCCGAACAGGTCATTGATCTCTTGGACAATGAATCCAGACGCCATGCCATGCGCAAGCGAGCCTACCTGTTCGGACGAGAAATGATTTGGCCACTGGTGGCGCGGCGGTACATGGAGAGTTTTGGGCGCGCTCAGTCCGAACGCAGGCATTTCAAATCTCGTGGCTTCATGGCCAAAGCGCTGGACAAACGGCCGAGCGAACTGCCTCCTCTCAAACTCGATCACTTACGTCACATGACTGACGAGACCGGCATGTTACAACACGCCGTTTTCAACGTACCCAATTATCATGAGGGTTATACGACCGACGACAACGCCCGTGCGCTGATGGTAAGCACGCTGCTGGATGAACTTGGCAGGGGTGAGGCCTTTAATCTGGCTTCCCGCTATCTCGCTTTCGTTTGGTACGCCTATAATCCTGCAACCGGGCGCTTTCGCAACTTCATGGATTACCAGCGTCGTTGGCTGGAGGACAACCATGGTTCGGACGACAGCCATGGTCGCACATTGTCGGCACTGGGAACCGTGTTGGGACGCTTTAACACTCCAGCGCTGCATAGCATGGCCGGCTGGATGTTTGAGCAGGCTCTGCCTGCCATCCGCGATACGACCAGCCCCCGGGCCTGGGCCTTTGCGCTTATGGGCATCCACGAGTATCTGCGGCGGTTTTCGGGTGATCGCGTTGCGAGCCAGCTAAAGGAAGAACTGGCCAGCCGCCTGTTAGGGTTGTATCAAAGACAACACTCGGACGATTGGCTCTGGTTCGAGGAAGGATTAACCTACTGCAATGCCGCGTTACCGCATGCCATGCTCATCTGCGGCCATATGATGTCGAACAGCGAGATGACCAAAGCCGGGATAGAGTCGCTCGGCTGGCTGGCCGATCTGCAGCGTGCTGACGCGGGCAGAAGTCACTTCGTCCCGATCGGGTCTAACGGATTCTACCAGCGTGGCGGCGCACGGGCGCGCTTCGATCAGCAACCGGTGGAGGCGCAAGCCATGGTATCCGCCTGTCTCGAAGCCTACCGGATTACGGGAGACAAACGCTGGCGTAATGAAGCCCGACGCGCCTTCGAATGGTTCCTTGGACGCAACGATTTGAACTTTCCTATCTACGATCCGCTGACCGGTGGATGCCGGGACGGTCTGCATGCTGACCGCCCAAACGAAAATCAAGGCGCCGAGTCCACGCTTGCCTTTCTCCAAGCTCTGCTCGAAATGCGCCTGGCCGAAAACACCCTTCAATCCGGAGAAGTTTGATCACCATGCGAGATCGCTATTCCGACCTGTTTCGTCGCCATGAATCAAACCCCATCTTGACCGCCGCGCAATGGCCCTATCCGGTCAACAGCGTGTTCAATCCCGGAGCCACACTGCTGCGCGATGGAACTACCTTGCTCTTGTGCCGGGTGGAGGATCGGCGTGGACATTCGCATTTTTGTGCGGCGCGCTCCGCAAACGGCGTGGATCAATGGCAGATTGACGATCAGCCCACCTTGCTGGCCGATCCCGAGCATTATCCCGAGGAACTTTGGGGAATCGAAGACCCTCGTCTCACCTACGTGCCCGAATTGAACAAGTACGCCATCGTCTACACCGCCTTCAGCCGCGACGGCCCGGGCGTGGCTTTGGCGTTCACGGAGGATTTTCACCACTTCGAGCGTTTTGGAGTAATCATGCCGCCGGAAGACAAAGATGCGGCTCTGCTTCCCCATCGGATTGACGGACAATGGGCTGTGGTTCATCGCCCGGTCAGCGGTCCCCGGGCGCACATGTGGATATCCTACTCCCCCGATCTGCACCACTGGGGTGCTCACAAGCTGATGCTGGTGGCCCGCCGCGGTGCGTGGTGGGATGCCACCAAAATCGGCCTCTCACCACCACCCATTGAAACCCCGCAGGGTTGGCTGGTGATTTACCATGGGGTCCGGCAGACGGGAGCCGGTTGCCTTTACCGTTTGGGACTTGCGCTCTTTGACTTGCAGAATCCGGAACACTGCTTGAAACGCGGGGACGAATGGATCTTCGGCCCCGAAGAACCCTACGAGCAGCATGGAGATGTGGGTAACGTTGTCTTTCCTTGTGGCTACACCATTGCTCCCGATGGCGACACCGTTCATCTGTATTATGGCGCAGCCGACACCAGCATTGCTCTGGCTATAGGCAGCGTACGCTCGATGCTGGAATGGCTTGAACAACAACCAATATCACCGGCTATCAAAGTATAGCCGTTTATCACAAGAAAAAAGGAACTGCCTATGAACAGCAACTCTACCGTGTTAATGACTTTCGTCGGGGCGTGCATCCTGCTTTCCGTATGCTGCACGGAAGCCTCCGCAGGAAGCGGCATCGGATTCAAGGGTATTGGCCCGCGAATCGGTTACGTGGATCCCGAAAGCGATCTTGATGGGACCGTTGAATTCGGTGTGGCGTTTGAATTCGGTGAGTTCGTTCCCCAACTTCACTGGGACGGCTCAGTAAGTTTCTGGTCAACCGGCCAAGACTGGGATTACTACGACGGGAACTCCCACCACAAGTATGACTGGACGCTGCGCGATTTCGTGCTCCGTTCGGGCGTCAACTATCATTTCCTCGAAGGGGACTGGGTTCCCTATGCGGGTGGCGGACTCGGGCTGCATTTCTACTCCTGGGACTACAGCGGGGCGCCCAATTGGGCCAATAGCAGCGACACCGAGTTTGGATTCTACATTGACGGTGGAATCGAGCACGCGTTCAACGAGAAATGGTTGGGACAACTGCAGCTTCAGTTCGACTTCGCGGATCCCGACCAGACCGCGCTTCTGTTCAATCTAATTTACCGGCTCCAATAGACCGAGATTGAGTTCTGAAAGCCCGGTCTCGTCTATCGAGTCCGAACACCAACCAAGCCAAGCCCAAATCCGGCACCTACGGCAGCGCTGTACTCGGTCAGGTTTTCGGACACACCGTAACCTAATGAGTCTGTCATGCTTTGGGCCGTCGCCGTCATTCTTATTGTCCTGTGGCTGCTCGGATTTGTCGTTTACCCTGTAGGCAATCTCATTCACCTCCTGCTGGTGATTGCCCTCGTCGTGATCATCGTTCGCCTCCTTCAAGGGCGGAAAGTGTTCTAAAGGGCACGAGTAACAAGTCGGAATGCCTGTTTTTTAGCTACGGGAGCCGCACAGAGAGATTTGCTCGACACGATGTGTGGCTCCTCCATTCCTCGGTTGTAGTTTCCATAGCTGCTCCAAGGGGAGCTCTTCGCAGACCTGTGTCACGAAAGGTTCGTGATTCAACGTCCTTTTCGGTCTGGCGAAAGGTAATCAGGTGACAGAATCGGGGCACCATCCCCGCCATCCGGAAAGGATCAAATCATGGTGAACATCTATGTAGGCAACCTGTCCTACGAAACCGGTGAAGACGATCTGAGAAACATGTTTGAGGCGCATGGCAAGGTAGACCGCGCCAGCGTGGTTATGGATCGTATGACCGGCCGCAGCAAAGGCTTCGGCTTTGTGGAAATGCCCAATGAAGCCGAAGCGCGAGCAGCCATCAGCGCTCTGAACGAGATGGAGACGAACGGTCGCAGGATGACGGTCAACGAAGCGAGGCCCAAAGAAGACCGCCCGGCTCGTCGTTCGCGCTACTAAATCGCCCTGGCGGTGAATGTGAAGGGGCTGTCCCAAAGATGGGTGCAGCCCCTTTTGCATTCGCTTCTTTTCGATTGGTAACTTGAAATTCCTGCTTTCCACTGCCTCTCATGACGATCCTAAACACCAAAACCGAGACCTAAGTCTCGGTTTTACAGCAGTGCACCCACAAGGACTCGAACCTTGAACCCGCTGATTAAGAGTCAGCTGCTCTACCATTTGAGCTATGGGTGCATTTGGCGGAAACCTAAGTATAATATCTTCATTGGAAAGAGTCAAGCCCGTTCTGAATGGGCAGAGGTGCCGCGGCAGCCAGCGGACTGCGCCCGGCCTTTGCGGGTCGGGCGCGGAGAGAATTGTCGAATCGAAACCGAGGCTACAAACTTCCGGTCACGTGCATGCCCAGATAGATGGCCTCATAGCGGAAGTGGTATGTGTCTTGGTCGCCGCGGCCCCAGACCCAGAACACACCATTCTTGACGGCGTCCACCAATCTGTCGAGATTCTCGAAGATGCCGAGCGTCTCGCTGCATGGGAATATCCTTGTCGAGTCTCCGGCCACGGCCAGACCTTGAAAGATCAGGAAACCGCCCGCATCCTGAACCTGTTGAATGCTCGTATAGGTGCTATCCTCGCCGATCGTCACCCACGCTTGACCGGAGATCGGGGTGGACAGCAGATTCACGACGGTCAGCCGGACGCAGATGTCTTCGATGCCGTCAACGTCAATGTCCTGCCAATCGGCGTTGTCTCGGAGGTCCACTTTGGCTCCCCGAAACGTCTCATCGAGATGGCCCACTCCCCCCGCCCGCGAGTCGGCGGAGCTCCCGGATTGGGCCTCGATATTATCGTCCACTTTCTCAGAGACAAACACCGTTCCCGACAGAAGTCCGCAGCCGCCCAGCGCGACCAGCAGCATGAGCGAAGCTGCCGCGAGAAGGATAGTAAGAGTTCTCATGAGCTTGCTCCTTGCTATTTGGTCTTGATGGGAATGAAATACTGCACACCGATCAGGCTCTGCCAGTTCTTGCGTGACGCCTTGTTGTCATGGAACGGCATCATCAGAAAGGAAGAGTTGACGTCCAGATATAACTGGCGTTGATAGAGATTGACACCCAGCCCGCCGCCAAACGCCCAACCGAACAGATTGTCGCTTTCCTTCCAGCTATCCCCAAAGCTCAATGAATTGCTGGTCATACCGATCAGTCCGTATGGCCAAATGTTGGCGGCGTCTTTCTTGGCGAACAGGACGTGGAGGCCGAATCCCGTCAACGTCCCGCCTTTGTACTTCAGCTTCTCTACGACATCGAACGGGGCTTCCTCTTCGACGTCGCCTTGCGACGTACCCCGCACGATGATTTGCGCGTGGACAAACCTCCACACATTGCCCCGCACGCTGATAGCCCACATCGGTCCCGAGCCGACGTCGTCCTGAATGATCGGCATATCGAATCCGCCGTAGGCGCCGACTCCCAGCGGGTAGCTCCCCGCCAGAGCGGGAATGGTCAGTGAAAGAGCCACAATTGCTAAGAAGACTCTCATGAAACCTCCCGGATTGGGTTTCTTGTGTTCAGGTAGGGAATGTAAAGATACTGTTCGCTTTTGTCAAGGTGTGATGGAAAACTCGCCAAATCCCTCCAACCACCCCCTGAAAATTGGGGGGAGAATCGGAGGATGAGAGGGAAAATGTTTTTTGACCAAACGAAATTCGTTACACGATGGATATTCTGAAATTCTGCAAGACTGAAACGCTGAAAATGGGAAGAATTCGGCAGAAAGCTGCTGATTTTCGATGCTGCTAAGTGAGTGCATAGGGAGATTAAGGAAGGAGTAGGTGGGAAGTCGGGGCAGCAGTAAAAAATAGGTAAAGGAGAGGGAAAAGTCAAGAAAAACTGATAATATGTTCAAGTGCCGGAGAACGCGACTTTTCGGCGGGTTTGGCATTGAAGATAGCAGAGGGCAATGGAAATGAGGAGGAAAGGATGAGGGATTGAACTGCCGCACGGGGCATCCCGGCCAGATAGTGCGGCACTACGGGGATTTCGGCCGGATTGCGCCCGTCTCTCTCCGGCGGGCAGAAAACACTCTTGACCCGAGGATAGGCTTGACTCTGAACCTCTTCGCTATATATTAAATATAGTCTGTGTTTGTTCACAAATAGACAAAGGGGAGCACAACCATGAAGACCTTGTTTGAACTCATCTCAAAAACAACAGACGGGAATTTGTATCCCCGTGGGGTCTCTCCAGAGGCCCCCGTCCGGTCAGCAAGGT
>JAHJDG010000048.1 GCA_018812265.1 bacterium
CATAGTTCCAATACGTTCCTCTGCCATTGCGCAGAGTCACACCAACCAATGCACCCGCCAGCGTTTCGCCGTAGGCATATACCAGACAGCTCCCGGTGTCGGGATGAAGCGAATCGGGACGGATAACCGTGGCCGATACGTGAGAGCTATCGCCGTCCATCAGGAACAGGCTGCCGATCGTCAGGTCTTTCCCGTACAGAATGACCGTCTCGGTGTATTCGCCGTCGTGAACGAGAATCGTGTCGTGGGGAGACGCCTGATGGACCGCCGACTGGATACCAGCGGGAGGGAACACGTTGATCACGGCTCCGTAAGACAGCGCGGGCAGCAGCACGACGAAGAAAAGACTTCTCATGATCACCTCGACGGAATCGCTCCGGAAGCGCGAGACTCCCGGAGCGATTCCCGTTTAGGTTGGTATTCTGCTCGTTCCTGACTCGCTTGACAGAATCTACACAAGCTAAATTACTCAAGTCAAGATGCGGGCGATGATTCCAAAGAATATCAGAAAAAACTCAAAGCAGATTTTCCAAGAGAATACGCGAGAAAATAAATTAACGCGAGTCAATTTGTCGTACGGCCTCCTCGAAATCGTCAAACAAGTCTCTCGAATTCCGCACAATTCGTGAACGTTCCACCAGACACCATGCGAAAAAGACTGCCCAACAGAGCAGCCTTTTTCTCGCAGGAATGGAATAGATAAGCGTAATATCGAATAGGTAGAATAGAACTCATCTCAAAAACAACAGACGGGAATTTATATCCTCGTGGGGTCTCTCCAGAGGCCCCCGTCCGGTCAGCAAGGAGATGGAGGGGTGACTCTGGAGAGTCACCACCGGGAGAAATCATGACTCTGGAGAGTCACCACCGGGAGAAATCACGCATTCCCCCCCGGATATTCTGGGGATAGGCTCTAATGAGTTTCGCGAAGCGATCCCGCATTATTCGTTTTTTTCTTCGTCTTTCTTCTCCTTAGCTGCTTCCGTGGAGGCCTCGTCCGAGCGATAGATTTCCAGCAACAGCGGAGCAACATTGAGAGCGGTGGTTACGGTGTCAAGGGGAATCTTGTTCGTTTCCGCAATCTTCGTGAAGAAGCCGTCATCGTTGCCACCCTTGACCACGATAATGCGCGCGGCATGTTCGGCGCCGAGCCGGTTGAAGGGATCGGAGAGTGGGCCGCGACGGTTCGCTCCGCCGATGTGCGCGGCCAGAACGGGGACACCGGCTTTCTCCGCGGCGCCCATGAGCGCGGAAACGCGAGCCGTTTCATCGGCTTCGCTGATCTTGGCCGCGCCCAATCCCTTGCTGCTGCCGCCGAGTACGATGATCACCGAGCCTTTGTCCTGAACGTCGGCGGGAACGGCGGAAGACACATAGGTGAAAGCGAGGGAATCGCGGGTGAGCAACGTCTTCATCATGAGCGCGTCGGCACTCTGGCCGCAGCTCGTCAGCAGGATCGGCTCGGCGAAGGGCTTGTCCGCCGCCAGACCGAAAGGCACGGACAGAAGCACGCTCAACAGAGCAATGGATATGGAGATTCGTTTCATGATCGTCATTCTCCTCTTTTCGGTTGTTTCGTTTTCGGAATGAGATACGCTCCCATGCCCCGCTCCTGCGCGTCCGCATACGAGGGAATGCCGCGAATCGAGACGGCGCGATCGGGCGAAACGAAGGCGAGCGCATCGGTGAGAGCCTGCACACCGGCTAAATGGCGACCGACGCGAACTTCAAGCGGGATTCCCGTTTCGTCATAGGGAACTCGCACCAAACCGGCGCGAGCGGCGGACAGATACCACGGATCCTGGCCGTCCAGAATCAAGCCGGCATCACAGCGCCCGCGCAGACGGCCCTGCATGAGATTGGCCGACTCCATGAGGATCGCCATCGCCAAAGTGGCGTCGCCGATCTCGCGGTGCGTGAGACCGCGGAAGTTCGTGGGGGAAGGTTCGAGAGAATATTGCAGACCTTCGGCCTGCAGATTCAGATTCGCCAGCGCCGCCACGTCCATCGCGCGCTCGTGGGCGACGATGGCATTGATGACGGGATATTCGGGCGACGCTTCGTGGAGGTCAATCACCAGATCCACGCGCTCCGCTTCGATCAATTGCGTGATGGCGAACGCCAAACGCTCGGTGAAGTTGCCGCTGGCCCGGCCGGGGAAGGCGCGGTTCAGATTGCGAGTCTCCGTTCCCGACAGACGTTGACCGGATGGATAGTGCAGATAGACTTCGGGATCGGGCCATTGATCGAGGGGATTCGTGAAGCGGCAGCCGTAACGAAAACGACGCGGGCCGTCGGGAGTCGGAATCTCGAAGAAATGGGGATGGGCTTCGCCGGGCTCGGTGTGCGTAAATCCGCTGCGGTTGGCGCGGGGGATGACGAACACCCGGCCCCGTTCGACGGAGATGTTCTCGACGAGCAACGCGGCGGTGATATAGCCGGCCGGTTCATTCGGATGCGCACCACCGAGAATGAGAATCGTTCCCCCGGACTCGGTTCCCTTGAAGAGATAGACCTCCGAATCGGCGCGGGTTCCCTTCAGTCCATCGAAGTAATCGGATAGATGGCGTTTGTTCGCGAGCGCTGCTGACGGATAGAGCGGTTCGTCCCAGCGGGCGGGAAGCATTTCGCGCACCGCGATAGAAACGAGCAGCCCTGCCACGAGCAGAAAGCAGGCTCCGCGCAGGCGGGTGACTTTGTCGGGATTTCGTGTTTCTTCCATGCTCATTTAAGGAGAAACACCCGCAAGAGAAATGGAACCAAAGCGAGCGCGGCCGTGGCTTGGTACTTCCAGTCGGTGCCGCGCAGAAGCTCATGCAAAATCAGCCAACCGGTGGCGGCGGCGATAGCCCAATAGAACCAGAAGAGAGCGATGGAGATAGTGTGATACATAGCTCAGTTCAAGCCGATGAGTTTCGCCAGCGGATTGGCGAAGAAGATCATCGCCAGTCCCCAGAGAATCGCCAGAATCACCGGGATCCAGGAAGCACGCAGAACTCGACCCGGTTCCTCTTTGACAACGGGTGCGGCAAGGATTACCGCCAAGCGCGTCGGAGGAAGGAAATCGCCCACCGAAGCCAGAAGCGAAATCGCCGCGGCAACCATGATGTCGTTGTAATGCAGGAGAGCCAGAAGCAGCGGCACACCGAGCACACTGCTTGATCCATATGCCGAAACACCACCGAACAGCGGAACGAGAACGGCCATGCCGACAAAGAGCAGCGCCGGCGGGAGAGTGAGCGTTTCCACGACGATGAAACCGCGCGCACCGGTGAGTGTAAGGATTTGAATGAAGACGCCGATGCCGACCAACAGTCCGACAATGGGGAGTGACTGACGGATCGCCCACGTCAGGACTTCACCGACTCTCATCCGATCGCCGGTAAAAAGTCCGAGGATTCCCGCGAGCACGAACATGAGCGGCACACCGATGTAGGGAATGTATTCGGGAAACGACTTCGCACCAAAGAGCAGCACGAGCAAAAGCAAAAGCGGAAGATAGAGCTTGAAGCCGTGCGTGCCGTAGCGGGAAGGCGGAAGTTGATCGAGAATTTTCGGATCACGCAGGCCGCGAACTCCTTTGCCCGCGATCAGAAAGGAGCAAACTATCGCGAGCGGGACGGTGGCGATCAGCAGCGGCCAGCCGAATCCGACATAGGGCATGTCCACGCCCGAGCAGATGAGCATGGCGGCGATGTTGACGGGCGGCGCGACCATTCCGAAGAACGCGGCCGTAGCGAGGAAGGCTCCCACTCGCGCCCGCGAGAGTCCCGCGCCAATCAGCACGGGAGCAATCATCGCTCCGGTCGTCAGCACACAGGGCGCGGTGAGGCCGGTGAGCATTCCGGGAAACATGACAAAGAGCGTGAGCAGAACCAGCAGCAGCCGGGGCCGTGAACCGAACGCGCGAACGGTGGCGGTGTTGAGCGTAGCCAGCGCCCCCGAACGCTCAAATACCGCCATGAAAAAGAGCGACGTGACCACCAGCAAAATCGGGTCGAGATAAAGAATCGCACCTTCGGCCAGATGGCGAAAGGGCAATCCGTGTCCGGCAAACAGCGCTGCGGCAACTGCCGAGAGAAAGAGCGCGATGCCGGTGGGAAATCGAAACGCAAACACGCCTGCGACCAGCGCAACCACCATGACGAGCAACGTCCACCCTTCCATCAGCGGAAGTCTCCCAAGAAACGCAGGAAGCCACAAATCATGATGCAAGGAGACAAGGCAGACGTGCTCAATGGGGTCTCTCGCCGGACGATGCGATCAGAAAATAGACCGGCGAAACTCCCGGCGGGGAGAGTGTGTCGGGATCGAAAGGCAAGCAAGCCTGACGGGCCACGTCTTCAATATGCAGAAGATTCAGGACGGGAACACCGTTGGCAAGAAAATCGAAGACGATGCCTTGAGGTTCACCGAGGGAATCAGGATGAACGGGCTGCGTTCCCGGCTCATTCCATCCGCCGGGCAGCTGGCGGCCGCCGTTGCCCAGCATCGCATGGTTGCCGCCGACGTTGATGAGCAGCGAATAGCGGCGAGGATCTCCGATGTATTTCATCCGCAAACGGATCTGCCGCCTCAGAGAACGAGCTTTGATGATCGGATAGTTGAGTTCGAGCGCTTTTTCCTTGAGAATATCCCGAGCTTCGTCCGAAAGACCGCCGCCGACGTCACCCGTACCGCCCAGCGTGACGAAATTGCTGCGGCGCTTGAGCAGGTGATCGCGATAGAGAATATCTTCCATATCGAGCCAGGTGAACTCTTCCTGATTGGCTCCGTAGCTCGACGCACCAACGGAGCAGAAGCGGAGCGAGCGGATATCGAGAGCATCAAGAGCCATCATCACCGCCAGATTCAAACCGGGAAACGAGCCGGTCATATTGACGAGTACGGAATCATCGGGGCCAACACCATGATCGAGGAGTTCGCGGACGATGTGGGCGGCGAAATCGGGATTGGCCGCGGCGCGCTTGGACTTCAAATAGCCGACGGTGGTGGTGATGGGCGAGTACTCGACGCCGATGACGCCGGTTCGCTGCGGATCGAGCGTGGAATCGGCGATGCCCAGCTCGACCTTGCGGTCGTAGAGCGTTTCCTGAGCCGTGCGCACTTTCTTGGCGGCGCGGACCATGTGGTCGTAGGCCGGGTGACGCGTCTGAGCGAGCGCACCCAGCGCAACAAGAGCCGTTAGCAGCGAAGCAATGAAAAAGCGTTTATCGAGACAGTAGCGCATGTTTCAGATTACGATGTGCCCCCTGTGATTCCTCCGCAAGCAGGGGAGATCAGTATCCGGCGGGAGCGCCGTCGCGGCGGGGATCGGCGGCACCGCGCAGCGTGCGTGGTGCGGAGTCTATTTGGATCGCGTGGACGCCGCCGAAGTAGTTGTTTACACTCCCATAGGGATAGATTCTCCAGCCACGGGCGGCGAGAGTGTCGAGAGTCGGCTGAGGAATGCGCGTTTCGACGACGAGAATATCCCTCACCGGGAAAAAGCGCGGCGCGTTAAGAGCTTCATCGAGCGGAAGACCGAAATCGAGAACGGCGATGATGACCTGCGCGAGCACGGCGGCGATGCGCGGCCCGCCGGGCGAACCGATAACCAGCACCGGCTGGCCGTCCTTGCGGACAATCGTGGCGGCCATGTTGGAGGGCGGACGACGGACGGGAGCCATTTTCGAAATGGACACGGTGTCTTCGGCGAAGTCGGCCATGTGATTGTTGAGCAGGAGACCGAGTTCGGGGACCATGAGTCCCGCACCGAAAAAGTAATTGATGGATTGCGTAAGGCTGACGAGATTCCCGGCGCCGTCCACAATCACAAGATGGGTGGTATTGCCGGGAGCGAAGGCACGGGCCGAATCCATGCCGACGACGAGCTGGGGTACGCTGTCGGGAGTCATCCGCGTGCGCGCTTCGCTGATCCAATCATCAGACAACAGCTTCTTCACCGGAACGAACGTGTACTCCGGGTCGGCGATCCAGCGGTTTCCATCGGCGCGGGATTGGCGGGTGGCAAGCGCGAGCGTGTGAATGTAATCAGGACTCAGGAAGCCCATACTCTTCAGATCGTACGGTTCCACGAGATCGAGAATCTCCAGCAGAGCCGCTCCCCCGCTGGCCGGGGGCGGCAACGAGATGATTTCGTAGCCGTGATATTCGCCGCGTAGAGGCCGGCGATCGAGAGCACGATAGGACATGAGATCACGTTCGGAGAGCGTGCCGCCATCCTCACGAACGGTGGTAACAATCTGCGAGGCGAGTGGCGGATAGTAGAGATTTTCGAGCCGCGATTGGGCGAGGAAACGAAGCGTGGAGGCGAGATTCTTCTGGATCAACCTCTGTCCCGGCATGAGCGGCAGGCTGTCCTGCAGGAACACCGCCGCCATACCGGTATCAACCTGCAAATCGGCCAAGTGATCGAGAATCATCGCCGACTGCTTCGCGGACACCGGATAGCCCGTGTCGGCCAGAGAAATTGCCGGGGCGAAAAGATCGCTCAGGACGCGAGTTCCGAAGCGCGCGTGCATGGCTTGCCAACCGGCCGGTGCACCGGGAGTGAGAACGGACGTTCCCCCCGCGCGCTGCACGAGCCGGAGAGTATCTGCGGGCTGGAAGTATTTAGGAACGTCAATCCGCGCGGGCGCGCGTTCGCGATAGTCAAGAACCGAGAAGCTGTCGGCCGCGGCATCAAAATAGAGGAGGAATCCGCCGCCACCGAGTCCCGAGGCATGCGGCTCGACCACGTTCAGTGCGGCGAGGGTTGCCAGAGCAGCGTCGGCGGCATTGCCGCCGGACTTCAAGACTTCCAGCCCAACCTGCGTGGCCAGCGGATGAGCCGACACGACCATGCCATGTGGGGCTTCCACGGCCACGGCCCGCGCAAAGGTGGTATCCGGCGGAGGAGGAGGCTGCTCCGCCATCGGCTTGGTGAGCGGACCGGGAGCGCAACCCAAGAAGGCTCCTATCAGAGATCCACCGAGTAGGATTGGCAGTGAACGCATCATGATACCGAAAGTTACTTGAGCTACCCAAGTTAAATTATCCAAAAGATGTAATATCACAATAATTTACGTGCAAGTCAAGGCATTTGGGAATCCGACACAGCCGCCATTTCGTAACTTCATTGCATTTATGGTCGAAACTCATTACTTACTGATATCCCCACGTTTGCTTTCCTCACATCATAGGCTGACCCTATCCGCCCCATGACTCAAATTGTAGTAACACCTTCAAATCACCCGGTACTTGATCCTGATGGCCTGCCGGGTCTGGAAGATGTGCATGTAGAAATGGGCCTTCAATGCAACGTCCGCTGTTCCATGTGCTATCAGGTGGATTTCAGTCCGGCCTCGCAACTTCCGGAGATCGTCTGGAAAGACCGTCTGCGCCCGGCCTATGCCGTCGCCAAACGGCTGACGATTCAAGGTGGCGAACCGACCATTATGAAAAACTGTCGTGAGCTTCTTGCCCTCGTCCGGAAGGAATACCCTGAACTGAAACTACAAACCGTAACCAACGGCCAGGTCTTCGACACGTTATGGGAAGAGGCCTTTCTGGCTCAGGGGGATCACCTGAACTTCAGTATCAATTCGGTGCGGAGCGAAGTATACAAACAACTCGTCCGATACGGCCAACATGAGAAGGTTATCGGCAACATGGAGCGTATGGTCCGGCGAAAACGGGAGACCGGTTCAGACGTGGTCATCCGAGCGAGTACGGTTATTCTCGAAGAGACCTGGGAAGAATTGCCGGAATTTATTCAATGGGGTGCGGATCACGGACTTGATGAAGTCATCTTTCTGTTGGACCCAACCCTGATCCCCCGCACTCCGCAGCCGTCTGCCGTCCGCCAGAGAATCCAGGAGGCATATGCTGTGGCTGATCGGAATCCTCACTTGCGGGTGATTCACCTGACTGACTTCGATGCCTACTACGCCCGAGCGAAGGATATTGAACCGGTGCGCCCTTCTCCGGCAGGAACCTCATTTTTGCGAGAATGTCCGCTGGCATTTAACATGTTGTTCGTGGATCACTTGGGTTGGGCTCGTCCATGCTGCAAATCGTGGTATCCATACGGCAATCTGAAAACGACCTCAGTAGAGGAAATCTGGAACGGCTCAAGAGCAGCGCGTTTCCGAAAGCGAATACGGCAAAAGAACTATCGAGACTGCCTCCAGTCGTGCGACCTCAATACGAATCCAGCGTCAGATATCGTTGCCAACGCGCATCGCGCCTATTGGGCGTGGCGACGCGATCCACAGAACGTGATCAAGAAGGGACTTCGGAAGTTGGGTCTGACGTCCGCGCAGAAGAAGCCGCCCAAGGCGGAGAAGGAATGAGAGAATTCTACAAACTTTTGCTCATCCTTTTGGCGTCGCTCTTCTGTTCATCGCTTGGGCTTGCGGTGGAAATCCGAATGGGCGATTCGAGAACGATGACGGACATCGGTTCGCTGGAGCGGGGGAAGCTGCCGTTTCTGCGCGTGGATGAACTCGATCGCAAGCTGCCGCTGGGCGTGATTCGGGATGCCTCGGGGATCATGGTTCTGCGGACGGCCTACGACTGCGTGCCCGTCTATGAAATGGACACCACCGAGGTGGTCGTTCAGGATGGCATTCCATACGTCAATGCGGAGATCGTGGCGCGGGCGCTGGGATGCAGGATGGAAGGTAAACGGCGGAGTGCGAGGATTCAGTGCCCGGAGACGCTTGACACGACACGGGTGGGAAGCGCGATCGGCGAGCGAGCCCCCGGATTCCGGCTGTTCTCGGCGGATAGTGTTCTGTTCACGCTCGACAGCCTGCGGGAGGGCGGGCCGGTGGTGGTGATGTTCGTGAGACCCGCCGAGTGGGACCCGGTCAGCCGGGCGCTGCTGGTGGGCGCGCAACAAAAACTGGATTCACTGCGGGGAGGCGGGTTCTCGGTGGTGGGAATTCACGGCTACGAAACGCGGTTCGGGAAGCGGTGGGCGGACAGTCTGAAGCTCGACTTTCCGCTGCTCTCGGATCGCTTTTCTGCCGTGATGCGCGGCTACAAGGTCTTCGACAAGGGGAATCTCCCATACCCCACTCTGTTCCTAATGGACGAAAGCGGAATCATTCGACTAAAGCGGGTATGGAAGGAATATGCGGACGTCGTGGACTGGAAGGAGATCATGGGAGCGATAAGCGAGAAAAACTGAAATACTGAAACGCTGAAAGCTGAAAAGGATAGACCTCGACGGGGCGAGGACACCTTGACGACTGGATAAACAACAAGGGGCGGCCACACAGGGCCGCCCCTACAATTTCGTTCAGATTTTATTCTTGTTGTGAATCGGCGTCAGCTACATCCGCTGGTCGCGCCGCAGGAGAGGCACTTGGTGCAGGTGCCGTTGCGGACCATGGTGAACTGGCCGCACTCGGGACAGGGATCGCCTTCGTAGCCCTTGAGGCGGGCTTCCTCGATGAGTTGAGCGTGACCGGCGATGCCGTGGCCGTTGCCCGCGCGAGCGGGAATCGTGACCTTGATGTGCATGCTGCGCGGATGAGTGACTGAAGCGCTCGGCGATGACTCCGCTTTCTCGGCCCGCTTCTTCGGTTCATCGCGAAGTGGCTCCTTCTTCAGCACCGCCTCGCCTTCCGGAGGAGCCGTGAACTCCTCTTCCTCGCCCTGCTCGCCCTTCCCCGTATCGCTGCGCAAGTCCTCGCTGTGGGGATCGAGATGGGCCAGATCGTGGCGGTCGAGATAGCTGATGGCCAGCTCACGGAAAATGTAGTCAATCACCGAAGTCGAGTAGCGAATCTGCTGATTGCCGGCGACCAGACCGTTGGGCTCGAAGCGGGTGAAGACGAAGGCGTCCACGTACTCATCGAGCGGCACGCCATGCTGCAAACCCAGAGAGACCGCGATGGCAAAGCAGTTCATCAGACTGCGGAAGGCCGCGCCCTCCTTGTGCATATCGAGGAAGATCTCGCCGAGGGTACCGTCGTCATATTCGCCGGTGCGGAGATAGACCTTGTGGCCGCCGATGCGCGCCTTCTGGGTGTAACCGCTGCGACGGTCGGGCAGGCGACGACGCACCGTCTCGTAGACGATGCGCTCGATCACCTTCTGCACGTCGTCTTTCATCTCGCTTTCGCATTCCGCTTCCACCATCTCGGCGAACTCATCGGCGGTAACGTTGAGCGGTTGGGAGAGTTTGGAGCCGTCGCGATAGAGAGCCAGCGACTTGAGCATGAGCTTCCAACCCGCCGCGTAGCAGTCCTTCATCTCCTCGATCGAGGCGTGATTGGGCAGATTGATGGTCTTGGAGATCGCGCCGCTGATGAACGGCTGAGCGGCGGCCATCATTTCGAGGTGCGCCTGCGGAAGGATGTAGCGCTTGCCGTAGGGCCCGCACTTGCTCGCGCAATCGAAGACGGGAAGATGCTCGGGCTTGAGATGCGGCGCGCCCTCGAGAGTCATGCGCCCGCAGATGTGATCGTTGGCGGCGCGGATCTGTTTGCGACCGAAGCCGAGCGCCGTCAGCAGGTCGCCCTTCGCGTTCTTGAGCGCGTCGGCATCGAGTTTGAGATTCTTCTTGACGATCTCCTCGCCGACGATCCACGGCGTGATCGCAAACGTGATATCGAAAGCTCCCTTCAGCGCTTCATCAATCCGATCCAGCGCCTCGTCGGGGATTCCCTTCGATTTCAGCGCGTCGCGGCTGACGAAGGGCGCGTTGTCCAAAGTGCCGGTGCCGCGAACGTACTGGGCAATCTGGCGAATCTGCTCTTCGCGGTAGCCGAGTCTCTCGAGAGCCAGCGGAACCGAACCGTTGATGATGCGGAAATATCCGCCTCCCGCAAGTTTCTTGTATTTGACCAGCGCGTAGTCGGGCTCAATACCGGTGGTGTCGCAGTCCATGACCAGGCCGATGGTGCCGGTGGGAGCGATGACGGTGGCCTGCGCGTTGCGATAGCCGTTCTTCGCGCCGAGCGCGAGCGCATCATCCCACACCTCGCGGGATGCGCGATTGAGGTCTTCGGGACAGGCATCGGGATCGAGACCGCGCGGAAAGATCGTAATCCCTTCGTAGGTGTCGAGCGTGCCGTTATAGGCGGCGCGGCGATGATTGCGGATGACGCGGAGCATCTCGTCGCGATTGCGGGCGTAGCCGGGAAACGCACCGAGCTGTCCGGCCATCTCCGCCGACGTGCGATAGACTTCACCGGTCATGGCGGCGGTCATCGCCCCGCACCAGGCGCGGGCCTCCTTGCTGTCATAGGGCAATCCCAGCACCATGCAGAGCGTGCCGAGATTGGCATAGCCGAGGCCGAGCGTGCGATATTCCCACGAGCGCCGGGCGATTTCCGGCGAGGGGAACTGGGCCATCTGCACGGACACATCGAGGACGGTGGTCCACAGGCGCACGGCATGGCGGAAGCTCGCGACGTCGAACGTACCGGCCTGCGGATCAAGAAACTTCATCAGATTCAGGCTGGCCAGATTACATGCCGTGTCGTCAAGGAACATATACTCACTGCACGGATTGGACGCGTTGATGCGGCCATCATTCGGGCAAGTGTTCCATTCGTTGATGGTGGTGTCGTACTGCACACCGGGATCGGCGCAGGCCCAGGCGGCTTCGCCGATCTGCTGCCAGAGATCGCGGGAGCGAATCGCCTTCAGCGGCCGGCCGTCCACGCGAGCTCGCAGCGGCCACGTTTCGTCGCGCTCGACGGCTTTCATAAAAGTATTGGGAACGCGCACGGAATTATTGGAATTCTGGCCGGAAACCGTTTGATAGGCCGCACCGTTCCAGTCCACGTCATAGGTCTCGAAACGGACTTCGGTCACTCCCTGTTCGGCGAATTGGATAATCTTACGGATGTAGGATTCGGGAACTCCTTCGTGGCGGGCGGCGCTCACGGCCTTGCGGAGCGCTTCGTTGGCGCGGGGATCGGAGCGATGACGGTCGCCGAGCGTGGATTCGGTTACCGCCTTGAGGATGGCATTGAGAGCCCGCTCGCAGGCGCGCGATCCCGCCACGAGGCAGGCAACCTTCTGCTCCTCGATGACCTTCCAATTGACGAAGTTCTCGATATCGGGATGATCCACGTCGAGGCAGACCATCTTGGCGGCGCGGCGGGTCGTTCCACCCGACTTGATGGCTCCGGCGGCGCGATCTCCGATTTTCAGGAAGCTCATCAGTCCGCTGGAAACGCCTCCCCCCGAGAGGGGTTCGGCTTCTCCGCGAATACACGAAAAATTGGTGCCGGTGCCGGAACCGTATTTAAACAGGCGGGCTTCCCGTTCCCAAAGGTCCATGATCCCGCCGTCGTTGACGAGATCGTCTTTAACCGATTGAATGAAGCAGGCGTGGGGCTGCGGACGCTGGTAGGCGCTGTCGGAGCGGGTAACGTCGCCGGTCTCGGGATTCACGAAATAGTGGCCCTGAGCGTGACCCTTGATTCCATAGGCCCAGTGGAGGCCGGTGTTGAACCACTGTGGGCTGTTGGGGGCGGCCATCTGCGCGGCCAGCATGAAGCGGAGTTCGTCGTAGAAGATCCGTGCGTCGCGTTCGCTGTCGAAATAGCGATGCTGCCAGGCCCAATAGGTCCAGCAGCCGGCCATGCGGCGGAACACCTGACGGCTGTCGCGTTCCCCGCCCAGACGACTGGATTCGGGCAGACGGTCGAGGACTTCCCAGTCCGGCTCAGAGCGTTGCAGCCACACCGGGACACCGGATTCTTCCACGGGCTTGGTGGCGGCGGGGATACCCGCTTTGCGGAGATACTTCTGGACGAGCACGTCCACCGCAACCTGTGACCACGATTCGGGCGCGATGAGGTCCGTGGCTTCGAACAGCACGCGGCCGTCCGGTCCGGTCAGACGGGATGACCAGGCGGTGAAACGAAGTTCTTCGAATACATCCACACCATCGCGAGTATATTTACGCCCGAATTTCAAATTTCCTCCTTCCGATTCTTCGCAATTCGCCCGTTGCCTTGCCGAAGAGCTTCATTCGCCAAGTGACCCACCGAATCAAGTGGAAACAGAAAGGTAACCATATGCTAACGTAAAAAAGAGAGACCCGCTCTCACAGATTTCGGGCTACCCGAGACCTATCAGAAGAGGCAGGTAAGTTACGCTACCCTATACATCATGTGTGCCGGATCAATGCCTGACCCACAAGATGTTGTAGTTCGCTTGAGCGCGGGGCAATATAGCAAGGACAAAGGGAGCTTGTCAAGGCCTCTTTTCATCTTTCACGATTGGTCATAGATTGCTGCTAACTCATAATGAACAGTAGATTCGGCCTGTTTTTCGTTCTTGCGTGATATATCAGATATTACACCATTTTATTGCTAAGTTGAGGTGCGCAGTGGGATTGTAGGGTCTTTTACAATCTTCGTTCACAAGCGGCAAATCTTGGCACCTCTGTTGCTTAGATGAAGTGACCCTCTCGAAAACGTAAATATCCCGAGAGAATCCTTTACAGGGAGAGGAGTCGCGGGAGGCAGATTGAGGACTTGACATCTTCGTGGAAATCGGGTATATTAAGGGCCTTCACAAGAATCCAGCGGGCCTGCCCGGCGGAGGCCCGTTTTGTATGCCACTGAGGAGACATCGGTCTCATGCGTCTTCGTCCCGGCGCTCAGCGCAAGCCCTCCTATTTGGAGGAACACAGCATTGACTACATTGACTACAAGGACACGAAGCTCTTGCAGCGTTTCCTGAAGCCGACGGGCATGATTCTGCCGCGGCGGCTGACCCGGTTAAGCGGAATTCAGCAGCGAGCATTGACGAAGGCCGTCAAGCGGGCGCGGCATTTGGCGCTGTTGCCGTTCGTGACGGATACGGAAGCGTACTGACAAGGCTGGGAGAGAGAAGGATGTCGAGGGTTTGTCCGGTAACCAAGCGCGGGCGTCATCGGGCGTGCAGTGTGAGCCACGCCAACAACCGCACGCGAAAGTGGCAGAATCCCAATCTCCGCACCAAGCGGGTGTGGGATGAGGAGCATGGCCAGTGGGTACGGGTGCGCGCCAGTGCGCGGGGAATCAAGACCATCATGAAGATCGGGCTCCGCAAGGCGCTCGCCGACGTGAAATAGGGAGGCAGCATGGCTTCGAAGAAGAAAGAAGGACGGATCATCGTGCACGTGGAGTGCACGGAGGCAAAGGGAGCCGGAGTGCCGCCGTCGCGCTATACGACAACAAAAAATCGTTTCAACGATCCGGAGCGGATTGAGCTGAAGAAGTACAATCCGTTTCTGAAGCGGCACACCCTCCATAAGGAAGTCAAGTAGCGTCGCGCGGATCGGATTACGGATGGATAGCAGGAAGGCAGGCTCTGATGAGCCTGCCTTCCTGCATTTAAGGATTGTGTTGGTGGCCACCCGAAGTCACCCCCCTTGATCCCCCACGAAGTGGGGGAAAAATCATTTCACCAGCACGGCTTTCTGGACGGCTCGCCCGCCGTGCTGGTTGCGAGCCTCGATGAAGTACAGGCCCGATGGCATTCCGGCGGCGTTCCAGGCGATGGTGTGAGTGCCGATGCCAAACGTCTCGCGGGTGATTTCGAGCGCGCTGCGACCCAGTATATCATAGGCACGGATCGTCACCTCGCCCGCGTGGTTGAGATGGAAGCGAATGTTAGCCCGTGCATTGAAGGGATTCGGCCAGAGCGGATCGAGGGCAAAGCGCGCGGGGACGTTGATCGTCGGTCGCGGTTCCGCACTCAGCCAATTGAAACAGTCGCCCGCGCGAGCCGCCTCCACGTGCGCAATCAGATCCGTGAAGTTGAACAGGTTCGGGTTAATGGTATCGTTGGTCGGCTGTGGATGGTCCGGATCGTGGAAATTCAGTCCGCCTACGTACGCCATCCATAAGTCGAACGACTCGCCCGGTCGTAACTCGCGGTGACTACCAACCGGAGTCCCCAGCGGACCGAACGAAAGCAGGTAGCGCGTGTCATAGCCGTTGGCAATGTTGGGCGCGTTCGGACTTGGATCACTGAGTGACCACGCATGTCCGTCCTGCGGATGAGCCGCAATCCACTGGGGATCGGCGGCATACACCTGATCGAAATCGTGCTCCCCGTTGCTCATTATTTGATATTTTCGCAGGTCTCCCATCGGCGTCCCATAGAGTCGTGTCCAGCCCATGCCCAAGCTGTCCCGATCGGCATATGCTTCCCATGATGGGCCATAATCCAATGCAGCACTTACGTGGGAAACCCACCAATTGAAGGAAACCCGTTCGATCCCCTCAGGCAGACGAAGGAAAATCGTCCCCGTAATATGGGGCGCGTTGAAGTCGTTTCCCGAGCCATCGGCGTGGGCACGTCCATCATTGTCGCAGATATAAGCAATCTGATGGACGGCTTCATATCCAGTTATGTCATCCGTGTGATGCTCAACCTCGGTGGACGGTCCTACGTCTCCGTCCACATAGTGACCGAAATATACGTTTTTAAGAAAGTTGTTTCCAATGTTCTCCACCAGGTAGTGAATCCAGTAGATGTGATTGCAGGGCGGTTCCATCATGGTATGCGTCGTTCGCGTCACTCGCAAGCCGAGGGGACGATGCCGGGTTCCGTCGAAATCGCGAACTACGTACGGTTCATCATCCAACGTGTCGGTGAAGACGGCGATGAACTCATGATCGGCGACGGCCTCGGGATCATAGATCGGGTCACCGAAGCAGTTGACCGTATCTCGTCGGGAGCGCTCGCGGATCCCGCCGGCTTCTCCGCTGGGCGGCCAGAACTCGTTAAGATCGGGGTTCAGCCAGCCGTCCGTACCGACGGATACCCGCGGAACTTCCAGACCGCTATCGAGCACGATCGCCCCGATCCACAGACCTGCCCAGAATAGGTATTGCTGATCACTCCCGCCCGGCAGCTCGCACTGTGGCGCCCAGAGATAGGGCGGACAAGGATCCGAGGCTGGGAAGCTCGATAGTGGCCCGTTGTTGCCGAAGAAGCCCATGTTGTTCTGGTTCATCCACATGTCGTTCCAGCGATCTACCCGATTATCCTGGTTGGGAGGCTGAGCCAGCCCCCCAGAGTAAACAAACAGGACCAGAAGCCCTGCCGCTAGAAATGAAAATCTACGTACCATTGCCGCCTCCCTACTTCTGGGATTTGCTCCAGTGTGGTCGAACATTAGCTATGATATTTGAATCAAGATACGTCAGGTTACTTCAAAAGTCAAGAGGCTGGATTCCGTTCGGTTAGGAATCGGCTCGAAACTCTATTCTCCTCACTAAAAGAGAGGGGAAATACGGGCGGCCCGATGTGGCCGCCCAAAGTCTCTCCCCTTGATCCCCCCACGAAGTGGGGGAAAAATCATTTCACCAGCACGGCTTTCTGGACGGCTCGCCCGCCGTGCTGGTTGCGAGCCTCGATGAAGTACAGGCCGGACGGCATTCCGGCGGCGTTCCAGGCGATGGTGTGAGTGCCGACGCCGAACGTCTCGCGGGTGATTTCGAGCGCGCTGCGACCCAGCACGTCATAGGCACGGATGGTCACCTCGCCCACACGGTCGAGATGGAAACGAATGTTAGCCCGCGCGTTGAAGGGATTCGGCCACAGCGGATCGAGAGTGAAGCGCGCGGGCACATTCACGAACCGTCCTTCGCCGGCTTCGAGCCACGGTACACAGAGGCCATTCCGCACGATGTCGGCGTGATAGAACAGATCGTCCCAGTTGAAAAGATCGGGATTGATCGGCCCGTTCGGCGGCTGTGGAAAGCGTGAATCATGGAAGTTCCGCCCGCCCACTATCGCCATCCACACATCAAACGAATCAGAGGGCAGCAGGAGCCGATAACTTCCCATGTCTTCACCAAAGGGACCGACCGAATATAGCGCGCGCACATCGAAACCATTGGCCAGATCGTCAGGAAGCGGAAAATCGGGCGTTCGCCATGTGTGCTGGCCTTGCGGGTTAGCGGCGATCCAATCCAAGTCATTCACCCGCACCTGATCGAAGTCAATCTCGCCATTGCTGAGAACAAAGTAGCGGCCTGCGTCGCAGGATCTCATCCATGCCGTGTCGGGCCATTGCACGTGGTCTTCCCATGATGGACCGTAGTCAAATTGAGCATCAATGGCCGAAATCCACCAGTTGAACGATGGATGCTGCGGCGAGCCATTGGGCAAAAGATACATAAGACCGGCGATGTGCGGAGACGTCCATACCCATTCGCTCCCAATGTAATCCCGCGCATCATTGTCCACCACATAGGCAACCTCATGGGTCGGCTCATATCCGGCCACATCGTCGGAACCATCGGCTGCGGGATAGTTTGTTCTTCCCCATCTCCCTACTCCACTCGTGATCATGTGCCCGACATACACGTTCCGCAAAAAATTATTGCCGATGTTGACGATGCGGTAGCGTATCCAATAGGTGTAGCTGCACGGAGGAACAAACGTCGAGTACACGGTACGCGTAATCCTCAGGCCGAGCGGACGATGAGGAGTTCCGTCGTAGTCGGGGACTACATAGGGCTCTTCATCGAGCGTATCATAGAAGGTCATCTCGAATTCATGATGGGAAAGAGCATTCGGGTCGTAGATCGGTTCACCCGCGCAGTTCACCGTATCCAGGAATGAACGTTCAATGGTCTGGGAATCTTCGGAAGGCCAGAACTCGTTGATGCCCGGATTCATCCAGCCGTCGGCAGCCGTGGAGACGCGGGGTGTCCGGGTATCGCCGTCATCAATCAATGCCCCAATCCAGAGTGCGGCACAATCGAGATACTGCACATGCGAGCCGGGCGGCATCTCGCAACCCATCACATCATCTCCCGGCGGGCATTGGTTAATCCCGCTCCCGAGAGTGCCCCAGTTGTTCATTCCCAGCCACATATTCGGCCATGTGTCCACAACAACCTGTTCGGGCAGCCTTGCAGGAGGCTGAGCCAGCCCCCCAGAGCAAACAAACAGAACCAGTAGTCCTGCCGCTAAGAGTGTGAATCTACGTGTCATAACCGCCTCCCTTCTGAAGGATTGAACCCCGGTGCGGTCGTGATGATACAATCCTATCTGAAACATTATACATCGGGTTACGTCAAAAGTCAAGGGGGATGGGTTGAAGGTCTGAGAAGAGGAGGTTATATTGTGAAACCTATGGCATGTTAACCAATACAGAGGAGTATGGAAATGCACCGTGGGAAATGGGCTTTCCTGTATAGTCTGGGAATCGCTTTGTGCCTGCTGGTGACGACTGTTCGGGCGGAAGATCAGCTTGGCTACTACCGCTGGTCAACGGCGTACGGGGATCAGGTGGTCTTCGTGGCGGAGAACGATCTGTGGACGGCACCATTGCCGGGCGGAATGGCGCGGCGTTTGACCACGGCCCCCGGCGAGGAGAGATATCCGCTCTTCTCACCCGACGGCAAGTGGATCGCTTTCGGCGGCACCTATGACGGCAACATGGACGTGTATGTGATGCCCGCCGAGGGCGGGGAACCGCGCCGCCTCACCTACCACCCCAGCACGGACTATCCGACCGGATGGACTCCCGAGGGACGGATTTCTTTCCGATCTCTTCGCGATCCGGGTCCGGGCGTCTGGCGCGGCTATGTGGTCTCCCTGGAAGGCAGCTATCCCGAGCCTCTCCCCATAGATGAAGCCGGTTTGATCACCTTCGAGCCGGGCGGTGACCGGGTCGCCTACAACCAAGGCGTCAGTAATTACATCGGCTATGGATGGTGGAAGCGATACAAGGGCGGCATGGCCACCGAGATTTGGGTCGGCAGTCTGAAAACTCACGACTATCGGAACGTTACGAATTCCGACGGCAACGATACGTCGCCGATGTGGTGGGAAGGCCGCATCTATTTCATGCGCGACAACGACGCGCGCATGAACATTCACTCGATGAAGCCGGACGGCTCGGACATTCAACAACATACCTTCCATACCGAGTGGGATGCGCGCTGGCCGACGCTGGCCGACGGCAAGCTCTGCTACAGCCTGGGAGCGGACATCTGGGTGTTCGATATTGCGAAGAACGAGACGCGTAAGATTGACATCACTCTGCCCAGCGACATGCTTCTGGCGCGGGACAAGTTCGTTTCGCCGGATGACTACACCGACGACGGAGCCTTGTCATCCGACGGCAAGCGACTCCTGATCGCCGCACGCGGAGAGATGTTCACGGCTCCCACGGAACGACGCGGAGTCATCCGGCAGATCTCGCATACGGTGGGCGCGCGCGAAAAAAGCGTGTCCTTCATGCCCGACGACAAAGAGATCTTGGCTTGGTCGGATCACGAGGGCGAGGAGGCTCTCTATCTCTACCCCGCCGACAGAATCGGCGATCCCAAGAAGGTCGCCGACGGAGCGAGCGGCTGGAACTTTCCGGCTTCCGTTTCGCCCGACGGCAAATGGGCGGTGTACGGCGACTGCCACCGCGCCCTTCAGCTGGTGGATATAAAGACGGGCAAAACGACGGGAATTGACGGTTCGAGCTGGGAAATGGACAATTACGAATGGTCGCCCGACTCGCGCTACATCGCCTATACGGCCGTAAACACAACGGACGATTTCGGCGCGACAGCGGCCGTGCGAGTGTACGACGTGAACGAGAAGAAGATACATGCAGTAACCGATCCCCTATTCTCTTGCTTCACTCCGACGTGGGATCCGCAAGGCAAATGGTTGTACTTCATATCCGCGCGGTACATGAACCCCTACGGTTCGGCCAACGACTGGAGCTTCATCATCCTCGAACCCGATCAGATTTTCGGATTGGCGCTGGATCCGGAAACGATGAGCCCGTATGCCTATTATGAAGACGGAACTCCCCCGGACAAGGAGAAAGACGGCAAGGACGAGAAAAAGGATGACAAGAAAAAAGACGAGGAAGAGAAAGAAGATGAAGAGAAGAAGGCCGTCGAGGTGAAAATCGTCTGGGATGGTTTGCAGGACCGGCTCGTGAAATTCCCGGTGGAACCGGGCAACTATTTCGGGTTGTGGGCGATTGAGGGCAAACTGTATTTCGCTGCGTCCAAGCCGCGCGGTTGGAGACCGCAGAAGGATGACGACGAAGACGGTGCTGTACTCAAGCTATTCGACGTCAAGAAGACGAAAACCAGTGACGTGATGTCGGGCGTACAAGCCTACACGCTTTCGGGGGATCGAAAGAAGATCGCCGTGCGCACGAAGGATGGATTTCAGGTGATGGACGCGGGCGCGACCGAGCCTCCCGAACCGGACAAAGACGACAAGGACGCGGGATTGCACCTCGAAGACTGGATATATGACGTAGACCCACGAGTCGAGTGGCGGCAGATCTTCGACGAAGCCTGGCGGTTGGAACGGGATTTCTTCTACGCTCCCAACATGCACGGAGTGGACTGGAAGGCCCAACGCGAACACTATGGCTCCCTGCTGAACCGAATTCGTACGCGCGACGAGTTGAACGATCTGATCGGGCAACTCATCGGCGAACTCAGCGCCGGACACACCTACACTTGGGGCGGTGACACGGAGAAGAGCCGCTCGGTCGGCGTGGGACTGCTCGGCATTGACGCCAGCCGCACTCCCGAAGGATTCTACCGGATTGACCGCGTGCTGAAAGGCGAGTCGTGGGATCCGAAACGCACAAGCCCGCTAACGCAGGTCGGGATGAACGTGAAGGACGGCGAGTATCTGGTGGCGGTGGATGGAATGCCGACGAGCAGCGTTTCCAATTACCTGCAACTTCTGAACAATAAGGCTGGACGCGTGATTACGGTCTCGATCAACGACCGGCCGTCTCTGGAGGGAGCGCGGAAACTGGTGGTGAAGCCGATGGGATCGGAGAACGATTTGCGCTACTGGGACTGGGTGTATGGGCGGATGCAGTACGTGCGCGAGCATGCCGGCGACGACATCGCCTACGTTCATCTTTCCAACATGGGGAGCGACGGGCTGGAGCAGTGGATGAAAGAATATTACACTCAGGCCGACAAAAAGGCGCTGATCATAGACGTTCGCCATAACGGCGGCGGGAATATCGCCCGCTGGATTCTGAACGTCCTCGAACGAGACGTGTGGTCGTGGGGCACGGCCCGCAACGGAATGCGCTATCGCAGTCCGGGGAGCGGATTTTACGGACACATCGCCACACTCTGCAACGGCGGCACCGGGTCGGACGGCGAAACGTTCTCGGAAGGATTCAAGCGGCTGGGACTCGGGAAACTCATCGGTGAGCGCACGTGGGGCGGCTGGGTCGGTATCCGCGGCGATAAGCCGCTGCTCGACCACGGTACGATTACCCGGCCGGAGTTCACCGGATGGGGCAAAGAAGGAACGTGGCTGATCGAGGGACCGGGCGTGTATCCCGACGTGGAAGTGGTGAACCATCCGAAACAGGTACTCGAAGGCCGCGATGAGCAGCTGGATTATGCGATCGGCCACTTGCGGGACTTGATGAAAAAGGAGCCGAAGGTCAAGCCGCCGATGCCGCCGTTCCCGGACAAGTCGGCGAAGGGAGATAAAAAATAGGGAAGACGGACGAAAGCGACTCTTACGGATACTCCCCCCTTTGATTCCCCCACAAAGTAGGGGGAGATCGAAAAGCGGCGGGGCGAACCGGATGGTTCGCCCCGCTTTTTCTTTCAGAACTGTCCTTCCGAGCCTTCGGCACGTCAGGACGGTTCAAGACGTTTGTCGCGAATTACTTCAGCAGCATCATCTTCTTGATGTCGGTAAAGGAACCGGCTTCCAGACGATAGAAGTAAACGCCGGCGGGCAGCTCGGACGCATCAAAGCTGCGAGCGTAGACTCCGGCGGGGAGAGTTCCCTGAGCCAGCACGGCCATTTCCTGACCGAGCAGATTGAATACGGCCAGCCGAACCTCGGCAGTCACCGGCAGCGCAAAGCGAATCTCAGTGGACGGATTGAACGGATTCGGATAGTTCTGCGCGAGCGCGAACTCGGTGGGCAGACCGTACTCCGGTATGTCGGCATCAAGGACGCCTTCGGCGCGGATGACGATATTCGCGGTCGGTAGATTGGCCGAGTTGTTGGTCACCCGGAACAAGCCGTTGTAGGTTCGAACGGACGGCGGATCGAAAACCACATCCACCGAAGCGGAATCTGCGGCGGGTATCGTCAACGTGGTCGGATTGAACGTGAACGCGCTGGCGATGCCAATGGGCGAGACGGTCATCGCAGTGATTTCGAGATCCGCGCCGGTGCCCCTGTTATAAAACCACAGGGTGATAGTTTCGCTGCTGGAGATATCCACCGGTCCGAAGAGCAGGCTGTCGGGTTGCCAGGCGATTGAGGGTGGTGCGGGAGCGTCGTCCATATAGGCCTGGAGTAGCCAATTGCCGGTGAGGTCGGCTTCCCAAGCGCCGCCGAAGGACTCCCAACCCACATGGCCCATGTTCACGTTTTCGGCCGCGTTAGGCGCGCTGTTGTCCTTGCCGAAGGCAAGCATTCCGAACAGGTAGACGGCCGTGATGGAGTTGCTGTAGACCGGAACCGGCGGGGCGACGGCGAGGCGGTTCCAGCCCGAGACCGCCGTAAAGTCGTGCTCCCAGAGCGGCAATCCGGTCGGTTCACCGGTGGCGTCGTTGGCATAGATATGAACCGTAGCCGCGCCCGCTCCGGCGACGTACACACGGAGACTTTCCACCTGGGCAGGATATTCCGACGGACGGAAGACGACACCTTTTCCGGTTCCTTGCTCAAAGGTAACCTGTCCTTCGGCATCGCCGTTGTCGTCATAGCGGTACCAGCGAGGCAAGCCGCCGGTGAACATCCGGAGGTAGGTGGTATCGTTTAGAGCGCTGGCGTCATTGGGGGCGTCAATTACGCAGATCACAAAGTACTCACCAACCAGACTGGGAATGAACGTCTGGCTGGCCGTGACGGTCTGAAACATGTCGGGAGCGATGGGACCGGCGGGGACTTCGTCGGAGAAGATGTACTGCCCACCGGGATCGCGGACGGCCCAGGATA
>JAHJDG010000049.1 GCA_018812265.1 bacterium
AGTACTGGGCCAGAAGCTGCCGGTGGATTCGTTGGAGCGGATCAATCGAGAGTTGGGCAGGCAAGCGGAAGCGTTTTTGGAGGAGCTTCCGAAACCGCCCGCGAAAGAGGAGGGAGAACTGTTGGTTCTGACAGCGGACGGCAAAGGCGTGCCGATGATTCGGAAAGATGCCGAGGCTTTGCCGGCGTTCAACGCCAGCAAGCGTCGTGGCAACCGCCGCGTGGCGACCTTGGCCAGTGTCTATTCGGTGGATCGTTATCAGCGTAGCGCGGAAGAGGTCGTGGCAGCGTTGTTCCGCGAAGAGCAGCAGCCGAAAGACAAGGACCGTCCTCGCCCGTGCCACAAGCATGTGGTAGCCCGCTTCACTCGCAAGGAGGAAGAGGACGGTCAAGAATGCATCATTCCCGGCACACACGAAGCGTTTCGCTGGGCTGGCGAACAGGTGGATCAGCGTCGCAAACGCAAACAACCGTTACTGCGATTGTGCGACGGGCAGGAAGACTATCCGGAAACGTCGGACGTCTATCTCGCCGAGAAGCATCAAGATGCGATTGACATTCTGGACATCCTGCACGTGGCCATCTACGTGTGGTCGGCAGCCAAAGCACTCTGCGGTGGCAACCGCGAGCAGGCCGAAGCGCTGGCACGGGAGCGTCTCTTGCGAATCTTGCAAGGGCAAGTCCACGGCGTGATCCTCGGCCTGCGGCAAATGGCCACCCGCCGGGAACTGGAAGGCTTGGCGCTGGAGGCGGTCGCGACGGCCTGCAACTATTTCGAGAAAAACGCTTATCGGATGCGTTACGACGAGTATTTGGAGGAAGGCTATCCGATTGCGACGGGAGTGATCGAAGGTGCGTGTCGGCATCTGGTCAAGGACCGCATGGAACGTAGCGGCATGCGTTGGCGATTGTCGGGAGCGGAGCCGATGCTCATGCTTCGCGCGCTGCACGTGTCCAACCACTGGGATACCTTCCAAGCTCAGCGAATGCAATCCGACCTCCAACGGCTACACCCCAACCGACACCTGATCCAATCCTACACACCAGAAATCCTTGCCATTTGACGTGGCGGGAGACCGGTTACACTCTGGGCCTAGTGGCCATCCAACCCCGGTCGTTCAAGCCACGTACGACCGACAGCCGACACACACTCGGCTACAGTCCGAACTTGTTGATCGACGCACCACCCCCGGACGGTATCAACCAGCTGTGGGTCGGAGACATCACGTACGTTCCCTTGGTCGGCGGCGATTTCCTCTACCTGGCGATGCTGATGGACCGTTTTTCGCGTCGCATCGTCGGCTGGGATTTGCAGGACCATCTGCGGGAAACCCTGGTAATTACGGCCTTGCGGGCCGCGATTCGAGCGCGCCGCCCCAAGCCGGGCTTGATTCATCACACCGATCGTGGAGGCCAGTACGCCGGCGTGGACTACCGCAAAATACTCGCCCGCGCTGGGATGCCCCAAAGCATGAGCCGTGCCGCGGACTGCTACGATAATGCCTTCATGGAGTCGTGTTTCGGAACCGTCAAGACGGAACTCGAGATGGAACCTTACGAGAATGAACACATCGCGCGAAAGGAAGTCCCTGATTACATCCGATACTACAATACCAGGCGAAGGCACTCGGCACTCCGTTACCTCACCCCCGAAGCGTTCGAAGCCCGGGCCCGATGTTGACCGATGCGGCGTCCACTGCGGCGAATCGATGGAGTTGGTGAAAACAGAGCCGCTGAAGACGGCGGACCGGTGCCTCTTCTCTGCGGACCAAAAGACGAGGTCACTGGGACAAATGGAACGGATTATGCCGGGGGTTGACTTTAACGTGCTGCGTACCGAGATCACGATGGAACAAGTACTGAACCAACTCGGCTTCCAGCCCACGAGTCGATCCGGGGCAGCGGTCAACAAGCTCCCCGTCTATGAAGCCGCCATCGACCTTTGCCGCGCCCTCGGCCGCGAAGTCCCTTGGATTCAACGATGGTGATATCAAACAGGAACAG
>JAHJDG010000050.1 GCA_018812265.1 bacterium
GCCGCGACGGGAATTAACCGTTGCCGGTCTTGATCGGCGAGAGCCAAGTGGATTTGTTCCATTACGGCGATTCGATGGTGATACGACAACTCCGCTGGTTGCCGTGGATTGAGATTGCGGTTGCCATGTTGTTTGTGATCGTCGGCTATACCGGATTCCGCAATATCAAGAAGAGCGAAGAGCGCATGGTGTGGGTGGGCTTGGCAAAAGAAACCGCCCATCAGTTGGGAACCCCGATCACCTCTCTCATGGGGTGGATCGAATTGCTGAAAACCAACGGTCCCGATGAACGCGCCCTGGATGAGATGCAGCGGGATCTCACCCGTTTGGAAAAAGTGACGGCTCGCTTTTCGCAGATCGGCTCCGAGCCGGTGTTGGCTCCAACCCGTGTGATTCCCTTGGTCAATGAAACCGTGGATTACTTCCGCCGCCGGCTTCCGCAATCGGGAAAACCGATCTGTCTGACGGCGGACCTCCCCTGTGATCCGATCGTTCGCCTGAATAACCAGCTCTTTAATTGGGTGATGGAAAACCTCATCAAGAACAGCATTGATGCGTTGCGCACGTCGGGCGGTGAGATTCGAATCAGTTGCGAAGAGTAGCACCGGTGGTTGTTCGTGGACGTAACCGACAACGGCCCGGGCATTCCCAAACGGAATCGCCGCAACGTGTTTCGTCCCGGATTCTCGACGAAAACCCGCGGCTGGGGACTGGGATTGTCGCTTTCGCGAAGGATCATCGAAGAGTATCACGGCGGTCGGCTGTTCATTAAAGAGAGCGTTCCGGGACGGGGAACCGTGATGCGAGTGGCTCTCCGAAGAATGGGTGATCCCGTTGGATAGGCGAGCCCGCGCACGAACGCTGCGGGGTCTGGTGGTGGTGGCCTTTGCCCTGAGCATTCTGCTGGCGTTGGAGGTATTCTCGCGCTTTCTTCTGGAGGGATCTTCCCTCGAAGGCCCGCGCCGGATGGTGGAAGTCACCATTCCGCAGGGAGCCGGGGTGGCGCAGATCGCCAGTATTCTGCACGAACAGGAGCTGATCGAATATCCCGTTCTGTTTCGATATGCCGTTCGCATCATGGGTGCGGATACGCGGATTCAGGCGGGGCGAGTGTCGCTCGCGAGTGGACAATCGCTTATCGAGCTAATCCGGAATCTCACCCGGGCGAAGGCGGTGGGGAAGAGCGTCACGATTGTTGAGGGCAGCACGGCTACCGAGATCGCCGGGAAATTGCGAGAGGTGCTTTCCGTAGACTCGGCGGCGTTCATGGCGGCAGTGAACGACGGTCAGTTCGTCCACGATCTTGGTTTGGAGGGAACGTCTCTCGAGGGATATTTGTTTCCGGATACCTATTACATTGCCGTGGATACCGAACCGCGACGAATCGCCTCGCGGATGGTAGCCAATTTCCGGAATCGTATGCCCGGCGATCTGCCCGAACGCCTCGCCCGTTCGTCGCTCTCGCTGCATGGCATGATTACTCTGGCGAGCATTATCGAGTGGGAAACGATGCTGCAGGGAGAGGCGCGCATTATCTCTTCGGTCTATCACAATCGCTTGCGACGGGGAATGCTTCTGCAGGCGGATCCGACGGTGGCGTATGCGCTCGGTCGCCGCCCCTCGCGTTTGTACTACAGCGATCTTCGGGTGGACAGTCCGTACAACACCTATCGCTATGAAGGATTGCCGCCGGGGCCGATCAATAATCCGGGACTGGCGTCCATCAATGCCGCGTTGAATCCGCAGACGACCGGCTATCTGTACTTCGTAGCCAACGGTGACGGAACCCACACCTTTACCTCGACTCTCGATGAGCATTTGACGGCCAAGCGGCGATTGGACGCGCTGAGACGACAGATCGCCAATTCCGAGATGGACTCCACGAACGGAACCGATTGAAACGTGCGTAATAAGGACGGGCAACTCAAGAATTTTCTTGGCCAACTGAATCCGGAGCAATTGGCGGCGGTGACCGCGCCCGACGGACCGGTCCTGGTCTTGGCGGGTGCGGGTTCGGGGAAAACGCGAGTGCTGACCGGTCGGGCGTTCTATCTCATCGCCGCGAAAAGCGTCAGTCCCGGTTCGATCGTGGTGGTGACGTTCACGAACAAGGCGGCCGAAGAACTACGCTCGCGGCTCCGTTCATACGTGGGCAGTGATGAACTGCCGTGGGCGGGAACGTTCCATGCGTTCTGCGCGCGTCTGCTCCGGCAACACGGAACGGCGCTCGGGATATCACGCGAATTCAGCATCTACGATACGTCCGACACCGAGCAGCTCTTGTCGGGCATTCTCGCCGACCGTCGAATCGGCCGCGACGCGCTGAGTCCTTCGCTGTTGCGGTCATGGATCTCGCTGGTGAAGAACGGCGGCCGGTTGACGGGCCGTCATCCGCATCATACGTCCGTGCCGGACCTGCTGAAGGAGTACGATGAGCGGCTGCGGGCCGCGCGGGCGGTGGACTTCGACGATTTGCTCGGCCTGCCTCTCGCACTGTTCGAGAAGGATTCGTCGGTTCTTGAGCTGCTTCAACGCAAGTTCGATTATGTTTTGATTGACGAATTCCAGGACACCAATCGCCACCAGTACGAACTGGCTATGCAGCTCGCGAGGCCCCAGAACAATCTGTTCGTGGTGGGGGACGATGACCAGTCCATCTACGGTTGGCGGGGTGCGAATTATCGCAACGTGTTCGACTTCCAGCGCGATCTGAAAGAGGCGAAGGTCTATTCTCTCGAACGAAACTACCGCTCCACACAACCGATTCTGGACGTCGCCAACGACGTGATCGCCGCCCGGAAACATAGTGAGAGTAAGAGGCTGTGGACGGCCGTCGAAGGCGGCGAGCGAGTGACCATCCGTCAATGCGCGCACGCCGCCGAAGAAGCCTACGAAGTTGTCGGCGAAATCGAACAGCTTGTCCGGCGTCACGGATATTCCTATCGCGATTTGGCGATCCTGTTCCGCACCAACGCGCTCTCCCGCAGCTTCGAGGAGACGCTGGTCACTCGCGCGATTCCCTATTCGCTCGTGGGGGGAACGCGATTCTACGACCGGAAAGAGATCAAGGATTTTCTGGCCTATCTTCGCGTGTTGGTGAATCCCGAAGACGATCAGGCGTGCCGCCGCGTGCTGCGAACTCCCCCGCGCGGCATCGGAGCCGTGACGGTCGGCCATCTTGAAGAAGCGGCTCGACTTCGTGGATGCGGAATGGCATCTGTGCTCCTTGATCCTCTACAAGCCGACGAGCTTCCCATGGCTGCCCGGCGACGGCTGGAGCCGATCACGAAGGTGTTATGCACACTCCGAGAGAGTACCGTTGGACTCGACTTGGTGTCCACCGTCGAGACCGTGTTGCAATGCAGCGGGCTTGTCGAGTATTTTACCGAGCAGGAAGAAGAGCAATCCGAAGAACGGGTGGCCAATCTCGAACAGCTCGTTGCGGCGGCGCGTGATCGAAGCGACGCCGATCCCGGATGCACGCTCGTGGATTTCCTGAACGACGTGGCGCTGGTGGCGGATATTGACGACTACGACGAAACGCCGGATCGAGTCGTCCTGATGACGATGCACGCCGCCAAGGGGCTGGAGTTTCCCGTCGTGCTTGTCGTTGCGCTCGAGGATGGAATCGTACCTCACCAGCGAAGTCAGGGATCGGACGATGAGATCGAGGAAGAGCGGCGACTGCTCTATGTGGCGATAACGCGCGCACAAGAACGTTTGGTTTTGAGCTATGCGCAGAATCGCTACGTGAACGGTGTGGTCGGATTCCAGGACCCTTCGCCCTTTCTTCGCGACATTTCGCCCGATCATCTTCGCGGCTGGAGTCTGCCCGGCGGTCGAAGTTTGAATACAAATGACTCCGGACCGGATTCACATGGGCAATCCGAGAGCGCTCCGCGGTGGGGACAGACGTCCGCGCCATCGGCACTTTCTTCTCCGATACCGTTTCGAATTGGTGATGTGGTGGAGCATCCGGAGTTCGGCATCGGCGTGGTCACGGCTAAGGCGGGTGGAATCAGCGACCTCAAAGTCCGGGTAGCCTTCGAGGGAATGGGATCGAAACTGCTGGCGGTGAAGTTCGCTCCGCTACGGAAGGTTACCTGAGATGGATCGGCTCGAAGAGGTCATTTGTACTGCACTGGCTGAGGATCTCATCGGCAACTGCGACCTGACGTCCGACCATTTTGTGCCGGCCGACACGGTCGGAAACGGCTGGATCGAAGCCCGCGAAGAGGCTGTAGTGTCGGGGCTGGAGGCAACGGTCGCCGTCTTTCGAGCGGTGGACGCCGACCTTTCGCTTCGGATACTTGTCTCTGACGGTGCGCTGGTTCACGCTGCCGATCGAGTGCTCGAAATCCACGGATCCGCCGGATCCATTCTTCGCGCCGAGCGCACGGCCTTGAATTTGCTCTGTCATCTCGCGGGTGTTGCAACGGCGACCCGTGCCTTTGTGAAGGCGACTGCAGAATACGGCACGCGAATTCTCTGTACGCGTAAAACGACGCCGGGACTGCGAATCCTCGAAGTGGCGGCGGTGCACCTCGGCGGCGGAGATGCGTATCGGACGAATCTCAGCGACTCCGTTCTGCTCAAGGACAATCACATCGGCATGTTGGGCGGGATGAGCGGCGTTCGCGCGCGCCTAGAACAAATCAAGTCGGAAGATCCGAATCTCGCCGCGCGGCTTGTGAGCGAGGGAAAAATCGAAACCGCCACGATGGACGATATCGCGGCCGCCGTCGAGCTGGGCTGGCGGCAGATTCTCCTCGACAATTTCCCGGTAAGTGAAGTGCAAACGGCGGTGCGGCGCTGGGGCGACCGCGTTTTCCTGGAGGTATCGGGCGGCGTCTCGTTGGCCAACGTTCGGGAATACGCGGCCACCGGAGTGCACGCCATTTCCATAGGAGCGATCACTCATTCCAGTCGGGCGATGGATTTTTCGCTCGAAGTCGAATGGAGGATTGATTCATGAAGGCCAAGCTACTGGTTGTAGACGATGAGAAGAATCTTCGCGAGTTGTACCGGATCGAACTCGAAGAAGAAGGTTATGACGTGGATACGGCGTCCAACGCCACTGAGGTGATGGAGAAGGTGGAAGCCGCGCAGTATGACCTCATCATCCTCGATATCCGCATGCCGGGCATGTCCGGCATTGACCTGCTGCAGAAGATCATGGCGCGCGACAAACGTCAGCCGGTAATCTTCAACACGGCCTATCCGTCGTATCGGGACAACTTTATGACGTGGCCGGCCGAAGCCTATGTCGTGAAGAGCGCCGACACTACGGAACTGAAACAAACGATCAAGAAGGTCCTGGCCAAACACTCATGAAGCCGATCTTCGAGCAGGCGCTTACTCTGGTCATGGCGGGCGGACGCGGCGAACGTCTGTATCCGCTCACCCGCGATCTGGCCAAACCCGTGGTTCCCTTCGGCGGCAGCTACCGGATCATTGATTTCACGCTGTCCAACTGTTTCAATAGCGGAATCCGCCAGATCTACTTGCTGACTCAATATAGCAACCTCACCATGACCCGCCATCTGCGGCTCGCTTGGGATTCGCTCTTTCGGGGTGAGCTCGATGAGTTCATCGAGGCCCTCCCGCCGCAGCATCGCACTGCGGAAGACTGGTATCGCGGCACCGCCGATTCGATCTACCAGAATATCGAGCTGCTGGAAGCGCACAAGCCCGAGTACGTGCTGGTGTTGTCGGGCGATCACGTGTACAAGATGGACTACTCGCTGCTCCTTGAGTACCACATCGAGAAGCACGCGGAACTAACCATTGCGGCCGTTGAAATTGAACGGGCCGAGGCGCAGCAGATGGGGGTGTTGGGAGTGGACGCCGATTGCCGGGTGCGGGAATTCGTCGAGAAGCCGGAGAATCCTCCGCCGATTCCGAAGAATTCCAATATGTCCCTGGTGTCCATGGGAGTCTACGTGTTCAATACCGCCAAGCTGGTGCGGGAGCTCATTCGCGACGCGAAGGATCCTCATTCGAAACGGGATTTCGGGCGCAATATCATTCCGTCGCTCATCGAACGGGACGAAATGGTGATGGCCTATCCGTTCCGCGAGGAAAGAACCCGTAAAACCGCCTACTGGCGCGACATCGGGACTCTCGATTCCTACTACACGACCAATCTCGATCTGGCCGATCCGTATCCGGAAATTGACCTGTACGAGCAGCGGTGGCCCATCCGCACCTACTTCGGTCAGTTCCCGCCCGCGCGAGTGGTGGATTCGAGTCTGGATCTCGGCCTGCACGGAACGGTGGTGGACTCGCTGATCTGTTCGGGTTGTGTGATTTCCGGCGGTCGCGTCGAGAAATCGGTTCTCTCGCCGCAGGTTCGCGTCCATACGGGAGCCGAAGTGACGGAGTCCGTTCTGATGGAACGGGTGGACATTGGACGCCGGGCGGTGGTGCGCCGGGCGTTGTTGTGTCCGGGTGTTCACGTCCCCGATGGTGCGACGATTGGCGTGAATCATGAAGATGACGCTGCGCGTTTTATTGTCACACCCAAGGGAGTGACCGTCGTACCGGGAGACTTCACATGGTAAACGTCGAACCGCTGTCCGTTCTCTTCCTCTGGCATCATCATCAGCCCTTCTATCAAGGGCCGGAGATGGAACAGCCGGCGATGCCGTGGGTTCGGCTCCACGCCGTGCGCGGCTATCTGGACATGATTACCGTGGTGGCCGATTGTGAAGCCTCCATGACGTTCAACTTCTCCCCGTCGCTGCTGGAACAGATCACGTCCTCGGAACTACTGGATCCGCGCGACGAGTTCGAGCGAGTCTCCTTCATTCCCTCCGCTGATCTGCCCGCCGAAGCTAAGCGGTTCATTCTTGCCAACTTCTTCTCCGTGAACTGGAACGTTCACGTGCGACCGCACCCTCGCTATGCGGCTCTGCTCTCCCGGCGAGGAGAGCGGCTGACCGAGGCGGCGATGCGGCAGGCGCTTGTCGAGTTCACGAATCAGGATTTCTCCGATCTGGTGGCGCTGTTCCATCTGGCGTGGACGGGATTCGTCGGGAAAAAGAGACCGGAACTCGCCGAACTGATCAAAAAGGGACAGGGATACACGGACGAAGACGTTCGCACCATTCTCGCCAGTCATCGGGAGATTCTGAGTCGAATTATCCCGCTCTACCGCGAACTCTATGAGCAGGATCTCATCGAAGTCTCCGTTTCCCCCTATTCCCACGCGATTCTTCCGCTCCTGTGCGATACTCAAGTGGCGATGGCCGATATCCCGCGGCAACGTCTTCCCAATCCCGCCTACCGTCATCCCGAAGATGCCGAACGTCAATTGAAAAAGGCATGGGACGTTCATACGAAAACGTGGGGACGGACGCCGAGCGGACTGTGGCCGTCGGAGGGATCGGTCAGCGATGATGCTCTCGAACGGGCCGCGGCATGTGGATTTCAATGGGCGGCCACCGATCAGGCGATTCTGGAGCGCAGCGAAAGAACCTACACCAATGGCCCGGCTCACTTCGTATCCCATGACTGGGTGCGAGGATCGCAGACGATTCGGATGTACTTCCGCGATCATGCGTTGTCGGACGCCATCGGCTTCCGCTATTCCACGATGGATCCGGCTCAGAGCGTCGAGGAATTCGTCGGCCATCTGCGACGCATCGAAGAGATCACGCGCGATACGCCGGGTCGCTGCGTGGTGATCGCTCTGGACGGCGAAAATCCGTGGGAAGCGTTTCCCGACGGTGGCGAAGGATTCCTCAGCGGAGTCTGTCGGACCATCGCCTCCGACCAGCGACTGCAACTCTCCGCCGTTTCACGGCATGCCCATCGCGTGACCCGCGAGCGGATTCTCCACGTTCACCCCGGTTCGTGGATTGACTCGAATTTCCGGATTTGGATCGGTGACCCGGAAAAGAATCGTGCCTGGATTGAACTGGACCGTGCCCGCCGCCGAGTGGAAGACCTGCCCGTTGGCGATCCTCGTCGCGAGGAGTGTGAACGTTGGCTATTGAAAGCTCAGGGTTCCGATTGGTTTTGGTGGTATGGCGAACCGTTCAGTTCCGAGTACGAATCTCATTTCGATGAGCTGTTCCGCGGTTTCCTGAAGGCGGTCTATCGTGCGGCCGATCTCTTGCCGCCGCCGAGTTTGGATGAGCCGATCGTGAGTCCGCCGCCCGAGGAGCGACGGCTGCAACCGATGTTTCCCATTTCGCCGACGATGGACGGCCGCGAAACGTCGTTCTACGAGTGGACGGGCGCGTGCCGTATTGACCCCCGACAATACGGAGCGGCCATGGGCCGCAGTGAGCACGTGTTGCGGGCGATTTACTATGCGTTCGGCCGTGATCATCTGTTTTTCCGACTCGATCCCACTTCCACGATTCGCTCGCAATCGCAGATCGTCGTGCGTCTGCATCTGCACGGCGGTAAGTCGCGGTTGATCTCGGTCCCGTTCACCGAGATTCCGGCGGTGTATGAGGAGGAGGGGCTGCGTTGGGCGCTCCAGGATATTCTGGAAATCGCGGCCGGTCAGGAATACTCCGGTGTGGTTCCCGGCGAAGAATTGCAGTTCTGGATCGAGATTCTGGAGGGGGAGTCGCTGATCGAAAAGCTGCCTCCGGCAGGAGTCTACCGCTTCATTGTGCCTTCGCCTGAACTGATGGCCGCTCATTGGATCGTTTAACCTGAAAGTTGTCAAATCATGCCTGAACTCCGACATGATCCGCTGCATCGCCGCTGGGTAATCATCGCCAGCGAGCGCGCCCGCCGGCCGTCCGAATTTGAAGTGCAGGTCACTCAACAACCGGCCGATTTCTGCCCGTTTTGTCCCTGCAATGAAGACAAAACACCCTCCGAGATCCTGGTCGTGCGGGAAGGTTTCAGCGCTCCCAACTCGCCGGGGTGGACGCTTCGAGTCGTTCCCAACAAGTACCCGGCCCTGCGGATTGAGGGGACTCTGGACCGGTCGGCCGAAGGACTGTACGACCGGATGAACGGGATCGGCGCCCACGAGATCGTGATTGAAACTCCCGATCATTACCGTCATCTGGCCGATCACCCGGCTCCTCACATGGCTCGCGTAATTCGCGCCTACCGCGAGCGACTGGCGGATCTGACCAACGACAGCCGCTTCCTCTATGTGGCGATCTTCCGCAATTATGGCGAGCAAGCCGGGGCAACGCTATCGCACCCGCATTCTCAATTGATCGCTATGCCCATCATTCCCCGCGTGTCGGAGATCGAACTGCACTCCACGTTTGAGCACTTTACGCATCGCGAACGCTGTTTGGTTTGCGATATGATTCGGCAGGAGATCGGAACGGGCTCGCGGATCGTGATCGAAAACGAGCGGTTCGTGGTATTCACTCCCTATGCCAGTCGTTCCCCCTTCGAGATTCTCATCGCTCCCATCGGCCACCAGCACGACCTCGCTCAGATCAGCGACCAAGACAGCGAACTTCTGGGCGCCACCCTGGTCGAGACCGTCCGCCGCCTGAAAATTTCGTTGAATGATCCGCCGTTCAATCTGATCGTACATAATTCACCGAATTTGAAGTCCAACTCCATTTGGGTGAAGAAGTTTCCGTGGATTGAGCATGGCTATCACTGGCATATTTCCATCGTACCCCGCCTATCCCGGACGGCCGGATTCGAATGGGGGACGGGTTTTAACATCAATCCAACGCCTCCTGAAATGGCGGCCGACTACCTGAGACAGGTCAAGTGACTCCCGTTTCTCTGAAAAATCCCTGAAGCTTGACAGAGGAAAGGAACGTCTGATACGAATAACACATTGATATTTATTTGATTATGAACCAGTGGGGCGTGCCGCACGAGTAGAAGGCAATGCTTGACAATGTTGGATCAGATAGCTAAATTAGAGGTCTTGCAATAACAGGATCATGCTGATGCAGACCTATCATGCGAAACCCGGGGAGGTCACCCGGCGATGGATCGTAGTGGATGCCTCCGGCCAAGTGCTGGGCCGCCTCTCATCGCGCGTTGCCGCCATGCTTCGCGGCAAGACCAAACCGGAGTTCACCCCCCACTGTGACGTGGGCGATTTCGTGATTGTTGTGAACGCCGAGAAGATCCGTCTGACGGGGACCAAGCTGGTGACGAAGCAATATTTCAGTCATTCCGGACATCCCGGCGGCGTGAAGTGGACTCCCCTCGAGACGCTGATGAAGGAACATCCCGAACGAGTGATTTTGCGGGCGGTGAAAGGGATGATGCCACGCACCCGGTTGGGACGCAAGCAGCTTCGGAAGCTGCACGTCTACGTCGGTCCGGATCATCCGCACGAGGCCCAGCAGCCGTTGAATTTCGAAGGTTAAGCTCATCATCCGATGCATATGAAACCTACTCAGTACTACGCCACGGGACGTCGCAAGACCGCCATCGCCCGCGTCTGGCTCACTCCGGGCAGCGGGACGGTGAAAGTCAACAACCGCGACCTGCTCGGGCACTTCCGTCGTGACGTTCTCCGCATGTTGATCGAGAAACCGCTGGTCGTGACCGACACTCTGGAAAAGGTGGACATTCACGCGACCGTCCGGGGCGGCGGTCTCAGCGGACAAGCGGGTGCCGTGCGGCTCGGCATATCCCGGGCACTGACGGCGATGGACGAGTCGTTCCGCGCAATTCTTCGCAAGAACGACCTGATGACGCGTGACCCGAGAATGCGCGAGCGCAAGAAGTACGGCCGGCCGGGCGCACGCAAGCGGTTCCAGTACTCGAAACGATAGTCGGCGATTTCGCCGTTTTCCGATCATCCGGCTGCGGATTCCGCGGCCGGCATACCACTCACCCGCCCGGATCGGAACCGGGTGTCCGCTGCCATGAAAATGGTGGCAGATTGCGTTCCGAGATGATGGGCGGGGTCGCTCAAACCCAGGAGCTTGGATGTCAACCGTAACGTTGCAGCAGTTGCTTTTGGCCGGCGCTCACTTCGGGCATTTGACCCGACGCTGGCACCCCAAGATGAAGCCGTTTATTCTTACCCAGAAGAACGGCATCCATCTGATTGATCTCCGCAAGACTCAGGAATGTGTCGAGAAGGCCTGTGCCGCGCTCAAGGAAATTGCCAGTCGCGGTGAGCAGGTCTTGTTTGTTGGTACCAAGACGCAAGCCCGCGATATTATGCTGGCGGAAGCCAGTCGCGCGGGAATGCCGTATGTCAAAGAGCGTTGGCTGGGCGGCTGCCTGACCAACTTCCAGACGATCCGTCAGGGAATCAAAACCCTGAATTCGCTCGAGAAGAAAATGACCGACGGCACGTTCGAAAAGATCTCCAAGAAGGAGCGTCTGATGATCGAACGCCGCCGCTCGAAACTTCTCGTGTCTCTGGGCGGAATCCGCGAGATGAATCGTATTCCGGGTGCGGCCTTTGTGGTGGATATCCGCCGCGAGCGGATCGCGGTGGCGGAGGCCAAGCGGTTGGGGATTCAGGTGGTGGCCATTGTGGACACCAACGTTGACCCCGATATCGTTGACTTTCCGATACCGGCCAATGATGATGCCTTCAAGTCCATCGCACTGGTCACGCGGGCCCTGACGGATTCGATCATCGAAGGTGCCACGGCCTATCGGGCCAGTGCGCACCTGCGTGAGGCAACCAAAGATACCTCCGCCCGCGACCACGAACATCGTGAAGGCCGTCCCCGAGACGCGCGTGGTGCGGGGGACCGCGATCCGCGCCGCCGTCGGGTGCGACGGCCCGGTGAACGACCCGGTGAGCGGCCCGGCGAACGGAGCGCGCAACCGCGCGAAGATGTGAAGCCGGAGCCACCGCCACCGCCGGTGTCGGCCGAGGCTCCCGCCAAGGGTGAGCAGCCCGCTCCCGGCGGCGAGCAAGATACGCAGTAATCGTTTTCGCATAAACCATCATTCAACGCTAAGACAACCGCAGAGGAAATTGTGGCTGATACCGGGATTAATGCTGCTTTGGTAGCCGAATTGCGCCGCGAGACCGGCGCCGGCATGATGGATTGCAAGAAAGCTCTTCAGGAATCGGGCGGCGATAAAGAGAAGGCTCTGGATTACCTTCGCAAGAAGGGGATTGCCGCGGCGGCGAAGCGGGCTGATCGCGCGGCGACGGAGGGGATCGTCGTCTGTGCCGTGAGCGCGGATGCGAAGACGGCGGCCCTCGTCGAAATCAACAGCGAGACGGACTTCGTGGCCCGAAATGAATTGTTCCGTGAGTTCGGCAACGGCGTGGCGAAGTTGATCCGCGATTGGGAGTCGGCTGACGGCAAGACGACGGAAGACGTGCTCAAGCTGTCGTTGCCCGGCGGACTGACGGTGCAAGACGCGCTGAACGAACTTATCGGCAAGATTGGCGAGAAAATGGCGGTGGGCCGATTTGCGAAGCTAAGCGTTGCCGGCGGCATGATCGGGACCTATATACATTCCGACTCTAAGCTGGGCGTGCTCGTCGGCTTGGATGAGGCGGACCCAACGCACCCCGAGGTGAAGACCCTGGCCCGCGATCTGGCGATGCAGGTGGCCGCGTCCTCGCCGCAGGTGGTCAGCCGTGAAGACATTCCGGCGGAGAAAACCGAATACGAGCGCGGCATCGAAACGGAGCGTGCCCGCACCGAAGGAAAACCGGACGCGGCTCTCCCGAAGATCGTCGAGGGACGCCTCAATAAGTGGTTTGCCGAGGTGGCTCTTCTCGAACAACCCTTCGTGAAGGATCCCAAGGTCGCGGTTCGTGACTTGATCGCACAGACGGCGAAATCGTCGGGCAAGCCGATCAAGGTCACGTCATTCGTACGAATCCGGGTAGGCGCCTGAGCGAGTTTGAGCGTGACGTCGCCGAGATACCGTCGTATCCTGCTGAAGCTGTCCGGCGAGGCGCTGGTCGGTAGACGCGAGTATGGTATTGATCCCGATACCCTGAGGGCGATGGCGGAGGAAATCGCCGAAGTCCACGCGCAAGGCATCGAAATCGGTATCGTCATCGGCGGGGGAAACATCTTTCGCGGACTGAAGGGCGCAGCCCAGGGAATGGATCGCGTCAGCGCCGATCAGATGGGTATGCTGGCGACCGTCATCAACTCGCTGGCGTTGCAGGATTCTCTGGAAGGTCTCGGAGTATATACGCGCGTCCAGACGGCGATTCCCATGCAGACGGTGGCCGAGCCACTGATCCGACGGCGAGCGTTGCGACACCTGGAAAAGGGACGCATCGTCATTTTCGCGGCCGGAACGGGAAGTCCGTTCTTCTCGACCGACACGGCGGCGGCCCTGCGGGCGAAGGAGATCAAGGCTGACGTGCTGATGAAGGGAACGAAGGTGGACGGGATCTATACGGCTGACCCGGTGACCGATCCTGCCGCCACGATGTTCGACCGAATCGGCTACCTTGAAGTGGTGGATCGCGGATTGAAGGTGATTGACTCGACGGCCGTCACCTTTTGCATGGAGAACGCGATTCCCATTCATGTGTTCAATTTCAAGACTCGAGGCAACCTGCAACGTATTATTGCAGGTGCGAATATCGGAACCCTGATCAGCCGGTGACCGAATCATGATCAAGGAGATTCTTGCCGACTGCGAGATCCGGATGAACAAGTCTGTGGAGATGCTGCGCCAGGAATTCACTCACATCCGTACCGGCAAAGCGTCCATCGGGCTTGTCGAACCGATCAAGGTCGAAGCTTATGGAAGCGAAATGCCGCTCGCACAGGTGGCTTCGATTTCCACGCCGGATCCCCGAACCATTGTGATTCAGCCGTGGGACAAGTCCACCTTCGGACCGATCGAGAAGGCGATTCAGAAGTCCGATCTGGGCCTGCATCCGATGAACGACGGGACGGTGATTCGCCTGTCCATTCCGCCCCTCACGGAAGAGCGTCGTCGAGAACTGGTCAAGCTGGTCAAGAAGTACACCGAGGATGCGAAGGTCGCCATCCGCAACATCCGCCGCGACGCCAACGAACACGTCAAACGTCTTGAAAAGAACCACGAGATTTCCGAAGACGAGAGTCACAAGACGCAGGATCGCGTTCAAGAGATGACCGACAAACACATCAAGGACATGGATCATCTCTTCGAACTGAAGGAGAAGGAGATTCTCGAGGTGTGAGTGACGCCGGCGGCGGCATGACCTCGGCACGCGTACCATGATGAATCCCGTATCGGTGACGCGCGCGGAAGAACTTCTGCGCAGCGCGTGTAAGAAGCAAGTGGCGGTGATGGGCGACTTCATGCTCGATCGTCACTTGAAGGGGAGAGTTCGTCGGATCAGCCCGGAGGCGCCGGTGCCGGTGGTCGAGATCGAGTCCGAAACGACGGGACTGGGGGGAGCGGGAAACGTCGTCAACAATCTTGCATCGCTGGGCGTTCGACCGTTGGCCTTCGGAGTGGTGGGGGACGACGCGGCCGGGCAGGTTCTCATCGGCCATCTCGAAACGATCCGCGCGGCGACCGATGGAGTGATCGTCTGTTCGTCTCGAAAGACGACGGAAAAGACGCGAATCATCGCCCACGATCAGCACGTCGTGCGGGCGGATCGCGAGACTCCCGACGCCATTTTGCGGGCGGATGAGGATCGGATTCTATCGGCGTTGGAATCGGCGATCTCGTCGGTGCAGGCGCTGATTCTGCAGGACTACAACAAAGGCGTCTTAACGGAACATTGCATCACTTCGGCGCTTCGCATCGCCCGGAAGCACAACGTACCCACCTACGTTGATCCCAAGTTCGAACGATTTTTCGACTACCAGCGGACGCACCTGTTCAAACCGAACATCCCCGAACTCTCGGCCGCCCTCGGGATCAGCATTCGCACGGATGAGGAATTGCACGGCGCGGCGCGGCAACTCTATGAACGGATCCATCCTGAACTCATTCTCGTCACGCGCGGTGAAAAGGGGATGGCCCTGTTTTTAGGACCGGATGACGTGCGGCACGTGCCGACACGGGCCCAAAAAGTGCACGACGTTTCGGGCGCGGGAGACACCGTTCTCGCCACCTACGTCGCCGCGGAAATCGGGAGCGCGACGCCGCAAGAGGCGGCGGTGATCGCCAATGAGGCCGCCGGAATCGTCTGCGGCGAAGTGGGTGTGGTGCCGATTGATCGCGAACGGCTGTTGGACGTCATCGGCGGCCGCGAATAGATTTCGGGCGACTAGCTCAGCTGGTTAGAGCGCTGGTCTCACATACCAGAGGTCATAGGTTCAAGTCCTATGTCGCCCACCATGGAAGGAACTGCGCATTTCTCCCGGCTTCTGTCCCGGGAAGATGCCGCTCGAAGGTGCGTGATTGAGCGTCTTCGAGGCGGCGTTATCGTTTTCACGAACGGTGTTTTCGACATTCTCCATCGCGGTCATCTCGAGTATCTTCGGGAGGCGCGACAGCTCGGGACCATGCTCATCGTCGGGTTGAACAGCGATGACTCGGTGCGGCGAATCAAAGGTTCGAAGCGGCCGCTGGTTTCTGAGGAAGACCGAGCCATGGCGCTGTCAGCGCTGCGGTTCGTGGATGGTGTGGTGCTCTTCGATGAGGACACACCCGAGGTGCTGATTCGCACGTTGAATCCTCACGTGTTGGTGAAGGGGGGGGACTACCGGGCGGAAGACGTGGTCGGGTACGATCATGTGACGCGCAACGGAGGTCGCGTGCAGATTCTTCGGCTGCGGGAAGGCTATTCGACGAGCGGTTTCGTCCGTAGGATTACCGAGCGTTTCGGCGGGTAGATGTTCGAAGACCTCACGGCGCGACTCGACAAGGTTTTTCGCGATCTTCGCGGCATCGGCAAGCTCAGCGAAGCCAACATCCGCGAGGCGATGCAGGACATCCGGCGCGTGCTGCTCAGCGCCGACGTGAACGTGCAGGTTGCGCGCGACTTTCTGACGCGGGTGGAAGAGCAGGCCATCGGTCAGGACGTGGCGAAGTCGGTGCTGCCGGCCCAGCTCATCGTCAAGATCGTCTATGATGAGTTGGTTGCGTTGCTGGGGGAGAAGGAAAGTCGTCTGACGTCGGCTTCGGCTCCGCCGTCCGTATATATGATTGTCGGGTTACAGGGATCGGGGAAGACGACGTTCTGCGCGAAGCTGGCGCGTTTGCTCAAGACGAAGGGCCGACGGCCGCTGCTGGTGGCGGCCGATTTGCAGCGTCCGGCGGCGCAGGATCAGCTTCAGGTTCTGGGGGATTCGATCGGCGTACCCGTATTCCGCGGGGAGAGCAAGAATCCGGTGACGGTTTGCGAAGCGGCGACGCGTCACGCGAAGAAGACCAGCATGGATCCGGTGATCTTGGATACCTCCGGGCGGCTCCACGTGGACGACGAGCTCATGACCGAGCTCGAGCAGATCCGGAAGATCGTGCGGCCCAGCGAAATTTTATTCGTTGCGGACGGCATGACCGGCCAAGACGCGGTGAATTCCGCCAAGGCTTTCCACGACCGGCTCGAATTCACCGGTTCGATTCTGACCAAAATGGACGGCGATGCGCGGGGTGGCGC
>JAHJDG010000051.1 GCA_018812265.1 bacterium
CCGCCGATGCACAGGACCAACAGTCCACGTTCCCGCCCACGATGTGCCGCAGCGAATGACAGCCCAACGCGTAGAGCGAGAGCAGAATCGTATCGGCGCAGACCACGATGGTGCCGATTCCCATGTGACATCCGTCCTCGAAATGGAACGCCTCGATGAGGTGAATCCAGTGGAACGCAACCAGCACCAGCACCAGATACAGAAAATAGCGGTGGACGTTGTTCAGAATCCACGGCAGCGTGCTTTCGCCGCGATAGCCGCCCTTTCCCTTTCCCACCGCGCACGCCGGCGGACTCAGCAGCACCGACCGAAAGTAAGCCTTCCGTCCATAGTAGCAGGTGAGGCGGAATCCGGCCGGAAGCCACACCACCAGCAACGCCGGCGACCACGAAAATCCGGGGATGTACTTGGACAGATCAGGCGAGTAGAACGGCGAGCGATACGCGCCCCACGCCGCGAACTCCACCGGTTGGAACGATGCCCAAGCCGCGTAGATGACGAATCCAATAAACGAGACCGCCATCAGGCTGGGCACCAGCCACCACGTGTCCGATCGCGAGGTTTGACCCAATGGCTCGTTCAGGGCAGGAACCGTATAGGCCATGGTCACTCCAGAGTTATAAAACAGGAGAAAATCGAGTGTCGAAACGAGCGGAGACGCTCGCGACCGAAGCCGCGAACATCAATTTCTGATCCTATGCGGGAAGGAATCGTAATCGGGTGGAAAATCTTGCACCGTGCGTCACCGAGAGGAGTAAAATTCCTCTTTCAAGCGGCGATACGTGTCGGCCAGACTCTCGGAGATGACTTTGGTGTCGGATAGAACCGGCATGAAGTTGCTGTCCCCCGTCCAGCGCGGGACGATGTGATAGTGCAGGTGATCGGTGATGCCCGCCCCCGACGCGCGTCCCAGATTCATTCCCAGATTGAATCCGTGCGGCGACAGGCAACGTTCCAGCGTGACCTGCGATTTCTTCAGCAGGTTCACGAGGGATTGGTGTTCGTCGTCGGAAAGCGACGAGAAATCGCCGGTATGCCGCGTCGGCACCACCATCAGGTGACCCGTGTTGTAGGGAAACAGATTCATGACCACGAAGGCGTGCGGCAAACGCCGCAAAATCAGATTGCGTTCGTCGTCCTGTTCGGCCAACATCTGGCAGAACACACAACCGTCGTCGTTCTGCTTGACCGTGGTCATAATATAGGCCATCCGCCAGGGCGCCCACAGGCGTTCCACGGGCGAGTCTCCTTATTCCTCTTCTTTCTCTTCCACGTAGTCCGAGATCAGCTTCTGCTGAATCTCCGGCGGCACTTCCTCATAGTGCGAAAAGCCCTGACTGGCGATCCCGCGTCCCTGACTCATCGAACGGAGCGAGGTGGCATAGCGATACAACTCCTTCTGCGGAACCTTCGCCTTGATGACCTGATAGCGGCCCTCGCCTTCCATTCCCTGAATCTTCCCCCGCCGCGAGGAAAGATCGCCCATCACGTCACCCATGTACTCTTCCGGCACTTTCACTTCCAAATCGAAAATGGGCTCAAGGATGATCGGCTTGCAGCTCTTGAAGGCGTTGCGGAAGCCCAGACGACCCGCGATCTTGAATGCGAGCTCCGAGGAGTCCACGTCGTGGAATTTGCCGTCGAAGAGCGAGACCTTCACGTCCACCACCGGATACCCGGCCACCACCCCGCGTCCCATCGTCTCCTGAATTCCCTTGTCCACCGCCGGAATGAATTTGCTGGGAATCGCTCCGCCGACGATGGCATCCACGAATTCGTAGCCCTCACCGCGGGCCTGGGGTTCGAGCCGCACGTACACCACGCCGAATTGACCGCGTCCGCCGCTCTGCTTCTTGTGCTTGCCTTCGGCTTCCGCCTTGCCGCGAATCGTCTCGCGGTACGGTACCTTCGGTTCCACCATCACGGCTTCCACCGAAAACCGCTCCTGCAAACGCGAAAGAAGATAGTTCAAATGGAGATCGCCGTGTCCGCGCAGGACCATCTGTCCGAGTTCGGGATCCATCGTCAAACTGAAGCTGGGGTCTTCGGCGTTAAGCGTATTCAGCCCTGTAGCCACTTTGTCTTCGTCACCCTTGCTCTTGGAAACCACCGCCGTGTCAAGCACCGGCGCGGGAAACTCAATCGGCGGAAAAATCAGTGAGCGTTTTCCGTCGCACAGCGTATCGCCCGTGCGAGTCGCCTTCAGTTTCACCATCGCTCCGATGTCACCCGCCACCAGCATGTCCGCGGCGATGCGATTCTTGCCGCACACGTGGAAGATCTGGCCGATCTTCTCCGACTTATTCTGCGTTGAGTTCAAGAGATCCGCGCCCTGCTGTGTCGCTCCCGAGAAGATGCGGATGAACGACAGTTCGCCCACGTGAGCCTCGACCATCGTCTTGAACGCGAGTCCGGCAAACGGTTCGCTCTGATCGGCCGCCACGTCCATTGGCTTTCCGTTTCCCGTTGCCGTCGCCTTCACCAGCGGCCGGTTCAGTGGCGAAGAACAATAGCCGACGAAGAAATCAAGTAGCCGCGTGGTGCCGATATTGCGCCCGGCCGCCCCGCACAGAACCGGGAAGAACGTTCCTTTAGAGATGCCCTGATGGATCCCGCGCTCGAATTCCTCGGACGTCAGATCGCCGTTCTCAAAATACTTCTCCAGCAGCGCGTCGTCCGATTCGGCCGCCACTTCCACCAGCTTGGCACGGATCGCCTCGGCTTGTTCTTTGGCATCGCCCGTTAACGGCTCTTCCCTGAACGATCCCGAGCCGTCATCCGCGAAATGATACGCCTTCATCGTCAGTGCGCTGATAATTATGTTGAATCCGGGTCCCGGATTCAACGGAAACTCAACCGGCTGAACGTGGTCTCCGAATTCGTGCACCATGCCGTCGAGCGTTTCTTGCCATTTCGTATGCTCACGATCGAGCTTCGAAACGAAGAAGACGCGGGGCAAGTGCCGTTCCTCCGCCAGAGCGAAGACTCGCGAATGCCCCATGTCATGACCGGTGGATCCGTCCACCACCAGCACGGCCGTGTCCACCGCGCGGATGCTCGAATACACTTCACCGATAAAATCCGCGAATCCCGGCGTGTCCACGATATTAATGACGTGGTCCCGGTAGCTTCCACGCAGGACGCTGGCCGAAATGGACATCTGACGCTCGTGTTCCTGCTTGGTGAAATCGGAAAGAGTGGTTCCGTCTTCGATCTTCCCCAAACGGGTGGTAACGCCCATTATGAAGAGCATTGCCTCCGCCGTCATCGTCTTGCCGGAATGACCATGACCGAACAATCCGATATTTCGAATTCTCTCAGTTGACAGTTGAGCTACCTGAGCCACGCATACCTCCTACGATGCCGAGTTGCTGATGGGATGGGGCTTGAATCCAGCCCGCTTCCGGTTCGGAAACACATAATCTAATTAAGATACACAACATTCTCAAATAGTCAAGGCAGATTTCCCTCGACTTGACGTCCTCTGACCCCCGGTTCCTCTTCCGGAATCACCTGTCCCAGCGATTTCACGATACCGCGCAGCTCCTCGATCCGCCCCCGAATTGCCGAGCGTCTCCCGCCCGCCAATGGTAAGCTAAGCCATAACCCTAACATGCGAAGCCGAAGCAGAGATCTCGTCTGAGTCCTCCAGCAGCGATGCATCCGCCGAGTCTTGTGTTTCCACCACAGCCGGTCCATTCCCGCCATCCTCCACCCCAGAACCGGCATCAACGGCAAACGGTGCCTCCGATAGCCCGTGCCGTGGGCGTCGAAATGGATGACCTGAGCCTCGGGAAGCAGCCACACCTCCCAGCCCCCCTGGGCGGCTCTCCGGCAGAAGTCCCGCTCTTCGTGGTAGAGGAAAAAGCCTTCGTCGAATCCCTTTAGTTCCCGAACCACCTCCGCCCGCACCAGAAAGGCCGCTCCGCTTACGCACTCCACTCGCTGCGGCGCGAACAGCGCTTCCGGGGGGCGAAACATTCTCGTAATGCCTTCCGCCAATCGCCGGGGACGGAGAATCGCCTTGATTTCGGGCAGACAATTCAGGAATTCACGCGGCAAACTCGGGAAGCGGAACGACGAGTCCTGCGCCATTCCCTCCGGTTTTGTCAGCATCCCGCCTACGATCCCGGCCGATGGATTTTTCTTCAGGAATTGCAGAAGTTTAGAAACCGTTCTGCGAGGAATAATGGTATCCGCATTGAGAATCAGATAGAATCTTCCTCGAGCGGTCGAAAATCCACGGTTCAGCCCCGCTCCGAATCCCCGATTCTCGGGCAGTTCTTCGACCCGTACATCCGGAAACTCCGCCCGGACAAGCTCGACCGACCCATCCGTCGAGTGGTTATCCACCAGAATGACCTCGAAATTCGCCTCATCCCGGACTCGCAGCAGCGAACGGAGACAGCCCGAAAGGACTTCTCGGGAATTGAAGGAGACGACGATAACGGAAATTTCGGGGGAAGACATGGATGGCCGGTATGGGCAGGCTGTACTAAATATGGGGGAACGGAGGCTAACATGCAAGCCTGCCGTGTGGCATCGCGGCCCACAAATGCGAAGCGTGGCGCATCACGCACCACGCCCGTTTTCCCCGGTGTATTTCCGCCACCGGATTCAGTCGCAGACCCAGACCGATCCGTAGGCGGCGTTGCTGTAGCTGGTTACGGCGCACTCCCCGCAGTGGGAGACCGTCAGTCGGATGTAGCCGCGGCAGGTCACATTCTCGATACTGGCGCACTCGGCGTTCATGTAGTACACCCGGTCGCCATAGCCGCGGATCGGCCGGCCGTCAATCTCCCCCTCCCATTCGGTGTTGGATTCGATCATCACCCACGAATGGGGATCATATGATGCCACCGGCGCGGCGATCCACACGATACACGAGGACATTGTGAGCGCCATCCCGATGGCCAGAACCGCAAGAATCGCTCTCATGGTCCGTCCTCCCAGATCGGTTCCCTTTCGTCACGAAGAAGTGTTTCCGTCAGCGTCGGTTGCGCCGCTATCTCGGCTGATGGCGGCCCCGCCCTTGACCGGGACCCGTGCGCGGTCCGCGATGTTCCTCAATGAACTGCTGTACTCGACGCGGTAGATCATCAAGCAGAATCGAACAGCGCGACACCTGCTGCGGCGAAAGAAACGAACCGACTTCGCCCAAAAACTGCCGCTTGAGATCCGATATCCGTTGCTCATGCCGCGCTTGCTCGGTCAGCAGTTCCTCCACCCGCCGCTTGTCGGCATCGGGATTCTGCGACAGAAGGTCCATCTCCATCCGGCGTTGATGCTGCTCGCGCATCCATCCTTCCGCTTCATTCTGAAACTGCCGGAAGCGGGGGAAGAATTTCTCCGCCTGCTCGGGGGTGAGATCGAGTTCGTTCGCGAATTTTCCGATGATCACGGTCTCCACGCGTTCCCGCCCCCAGCGCGGCCGGTCTTCCGGCGGACCGCCCTGCGCAAACAGCGGCACGGTCCATGCCGCAATGAGAAGAAGTACCGGCATGCTGCGCCACATCTTAGAAAAACTCCGTTGCTTCAAGTTTATTGATTACCTCCTCAAGGGACTGTTGATCGAGACTGAGCAGCGCGTCGGTCATGGGCACGTCATTCGCCCCGTCAAATCTCCACGCCTCCGCAAGCTCCGGAATATCCAAGTACACGGCCAGCGATTCCGGCGAAGCCGAAACCGACGCCAGCCCGTCCATGTCCATCACCGCCACCGGATCAATCATGTGCGCATAGTCCGCATCGGTAAGTTGGCGAAGTCCGAGCGAGCCAGTCCCCGTCCACACGCCCTGACCGAGCAGCACGGCCATCAGAAAAACTCCGACCACCGTGCTGACCGTTGCCACCCGGACCGTGCCGAACACTCCGCGAGCCGCGCGCGGCGACACTTCGCGCTCAATGCGACTCCGCACGGCCGTGAGAAAAGCCGCGTCGCTCGTTTCCGGCTGTCCGAGAATCCTCTCGGAATTCAGCCTGCTCAGAAGCCGGCATTCTTCAAGCGCACGAGCCACCTCCCTATCGCCGGCCGCCAAATCTTCAGCGGCCGCAAGCAGGTCCGGCTCCAAAGTTACCCATCGCTCGTGCAATTCAGCCAGAATATGTTCGCGCGTGTACTTCATCGAGTGTGTCAATCTACTCCGTCTTGCCGACGTATAATCCGAGAGCCTTTCTCATCTTCCGCACGGCTTGAAAGTAGTTGGCCTTGATCGTCCCTTCGTCCCGGTCCATGATGCGGGCGATCTCGGCGTGGGGCAGCTCCTGAAAATGCCGGAGGATGAACACCGCCCGCTGTTTGTCCGGGAGTTTCGCAATCGCCGCTCGAGCGAGTGCCGAAAGCTCGGCCAGCTCGACCCTCTCGTCCGCCGCCTCGGACCGCGGAAGCAGCCCTTCCATCTGATCCAGCCCCAGGAATGTCCGCACTTTACGCTGCCGCAGATGATTCAGGCACAGATTCACCGTAATCCGGTAGAGCCACGTGAAGAAGGCCGAATCGCCCCGAAATCCATCAATGGATTGGAAGGCACGGACGAACACCTCTTGCGTGATGTCCTCCGCGTCCTCGGTGTTCCCCACCATACCCACCGCCGTAGCAAACACTCCCCGCCGATGTCTGATAACTAACTCATTGAAAGCACGTTCGTTGCCGGCTCGATACTGCTCGACGAGCTCGAGGTCAGTCGGTGATTCCGGGCTCATCGCTCTGTCCGTATGACAACATCCACCGGATTTGGTTTAATCACGAGCGATCTGACCCGACGGAAATGATGTGCCCAGCATGAACCGGTGAAGGAATCCCACCTCCCCTTGCGAAGTCAAAGCATAGTCGAAAGTTAAGGAACTGACATGGATGCCGAGACCCGCCGAGAATCCCGCCAGTGCGTCACGGTCGAGTCCGACTCGTTGGTCAATACCAATCGTGTTGAATCCCAACCGACCCTGCACGTTCGGAGAGAACGATACCTCAAGCCCCGCCGCACCGCGGATGTCGTCCGCTTCCATGTAGTCTCCGGAAAACGAGAACCTCACCGGTAAATGCTCCAGCGGGACGGACAAACCCAGCCGGTAGGTCGTGGGGAGGTCGTCCTTCTCTTCGAGGAAAGCTGAGGTCGCAAAGCCCAGATTATATATCCCCGCTCCCACGTCCCAATCGTGATAGCCCGTACGAAAGAGGATTCCCAAATCGGCGGCAATCGCCGAGGCTCCATAGCTGTCAATGGTGGAGTTCAGATACTTCAGCGAGACTCCTCCACTGAGGTTCGCCCGCAGACCCCGTGCGGCCGAGGCGGTGACCAGAAAGTCCGAAGCTCCGAACTCTCCCTGTTTCTGCCCGTATTCATCGGCCCGGTCGAACTTGCCGTAGTCGAAATACGTCACTCCCAAACCCACGACGCTCCCGATGGCGTGAACGGGTCTCGCATAAGCCAGATTACCGGAATTGATATCCAGCACGTGCTTGAAAAAACCGACTGCACCCATCGGTTGCCGCATCTCCGCCAGGCCGGCCGGATTCGTAAACAGGCTATGAACGTCTCCGCCCACCGCAATCTGACTGCCGGCTAAGGCGCTGCTGCGGGCGAATCCATCCGTGCGGAAGAGCTCAAAGCCCGTTGTCCCCGGTGAGGCTCCCAAGGCGGTCGCTACGGTTAGAGTTGCGAGAATCAGGAAGCCGGTCAGAGTTCGCATGGCAGTCTCCGAGGGTCTATTGTGATCTCTTGCATTCAGAAAAAGCTGGAGTGAAATTCACCGAGCGAAATCCAATCTCCCCCCACCTGATGGAGGGACACAAGGGAGCATCCTTCATCCCTTGCACGGCACATAGTCTTTTCACCCTCCCCGTCCGCCCTCAGTTCCCCGGTATCGGTTCGTCATGCGGGGGCGGATCGGCGGGAGGAAGCGTTTCGATCCGCTCGCTCATTCGGCCCCGCACCAGAGTGTAATTGATCGTGTAGGGCGGCGTCGTGCCTTCCGGAGTCCCACCCGAGTGCCGATCTTCCTCCTCCCATTTGCGCAGTGTCCGGCGGCGGCGCGCGTACATCGCGGCTCCCCCCGCCAGAAGCAGCGCCACGAAGGCAATCCCCACCCATAAATCCACGTCTGCGATGAACGAGATCCGGTATTTCCGACGAACGTGTTCATGATACTCCGTCTCGAATGCCCCCGGACTCAGCCCGAACACCGTGCGAAAAGTCTCGTTGAATGGCCTTCCACTTCGCAGCCCGTGGACCAAATTCGCGATCCCCGGCATTCCATAGCGGGATTCGAGCAGCGACACCGCGATCTCCGACTGCGCATAGGCCAATCGTGCCGCCTCGGCATTCATCCCCATCAGACCTTCGATCCCGCTCAGAGTAAACAGCCGGCCCGCCGCCGCCGATCGTCCGATCAAAGCATTATCCCGGTAGTCCTGTTGCTCGGCCAGAACTTGCGCCAGTCCCTCATCCAGCCAGCGCGGAATCTCCGCCTCCGGAGCTCCCGCCTTAAGCAGCAGGTGAACGTATTCGTGGACGGCCGTAACCGGCAGCGATCTCCCGTATCGCATATTGAAGCGCGGCGACTTGAGAAACGCCACCCCCTGGTCGGGCCGAGCCAGTCCGTTCGCCCACAGCGGAGAACCGGCCGTCAGGCGAAACCACTCTTCCGGAGTCGGCGTGATGACAAAGGTGACCGTATCCGCCAGCGCGAGTCCCAGCCGCCTTTCGACCTGCGGCACGCGAACGTGAATCGTCGTCCAGAATTCCGGCAGGACTCCCTCGTCATCCGCCCCATAGAACACGCGGAAACGGGCCGAATCCTGCTGCCGGTACTCCGAGCGCTCGCCTTGACACCAGCCGCGTTCCGCCGTAGCGAACAACGCCACCAGCGCGACGAGAGAGCTATATAACAGTCTGCGGATCAACGTCACGTTCGATATGTACGCCCGGTTCCGGTCGTTCGCCGCGATAGCGTTCGAGTGCCGTCACAATCTCTTTTCGCAGCCGTGCTCCGGTCGAGTCTTTCTCCCGCAAGGATCGCACCAGCAGATGATGACGATACAAGCCGCGAACTCTCGGAATAAGCGCGGGCGCCGGCCCCAGCACGTTCAGAATGTTCACCGGCTGCAACAGGCGGCGCACTCGCAGAAGCGCGCGCACCGTGGCCGTTTGATCCTTGCCCGTCGCACGCAGCAGAATCAGCCGCGCCGCCGGAGGATATCCGCTGCGCGCGCGATTCTCGATCTCATTGCGTACGAATTCTTCCCAATCGGCTTTCAACACGCTTTGCAGAACTGGATGATCGGCGACCGCGCTCTGCACGATCACCGTCCCCGGCTCGGTGCGGCGGCCCGCTCTTCCGGCCAGCTGTGTCAGCAGCGCGGCGGCCCGCTCCGAGGAGCGAAAATCCGGATAGAACAACTCCGCATCGGCCTGCACCACCGCCGCCAGTTCCACTCGCGGAAAATCCAGCCCCTTCGCCACCATCTGCGTACCCACCAGAATGTCATACTCCCCAGCCGCGAACGCCGCCACCATCCGGCCGTGTGTTCCCCGTCGTGTCACCGAGTCCGAATCCATCCGTAAAATCCGCGCACTCGGAAACCTTGTCGCGAGTTCCTCCTCAATGCGCTGCGTTCCGTAGCCTTGCGTCAGCCACTCCGGACACGCGCAGCGCGGACAAGCGTCCGGCGCGGCTTCGCGATGATCGCAATAATGGCAGCGCATCGCCACTCCCCGCCGGTGAAAGGTCAAGCTCACCGAGCAGTTCGGACACTCCGGAATCTTGCCGCATTCGGGACAAATCAAAAATGGCGCAAAACCCCGCCGGTTCTGTAACAGCACAACTTGCCGGCTCCGCTCCAGAGTCGTTTCGATTCGAGTCAGCAGCTCGTCCGTGAACAGCGGCAACTCCCGAAAACGTGGCCGCGATGCTTTTTTCTTTTCCTTCTCTTTCGCTGGTTCGCTTTCGGGAAACGGCGGCAGCACTCGTTCCACCACGTGAATCTCGGGCATTACCGCTCCCCCCACGCGCTGCGGAAGTCTGAGCATCCGGTAGCGTCCCGCCGAAGCGTGCTGAAACGACTCCACCGACGGCGTCGCACTCCCCAACACCGCCACCGCGTTTTCGAGTCGCGCCCGCACCAGAGCCGCATCACGAGCGTGATAGCGCGGCGCGGGATCTTCCTGCTTGTAACTTGGCTCCTGCTCCTCGTCCACCACGATGAGTCCGAGCCGGTCAAGCGGCGCAAACACCGCCGAGCGCGCCCCCACCACCACCGGATAACGGCCCGCGCGGATGTCTCTCCACAAATCGTAGCGAACCGCCGGACTCTGCGCGCTGTGTTGAATCGCCACCCGGTCGCCGAGCACGCGATAGAACCGTCCCCACACAAACGGCGTGAGCGCGATTTCGGGAAGCAGCACCAGCGCCGTTCGTTCCTGCGCGAGCGCGTGCCGGATCGCTTCGATGTAAACCTGCGTCTTTCCCGATCCGGTCACTCCAAAGAGCAGAAAAGGCTCGAATCTTCTTCTCTCAAGCCCCTGCACAATCTCCGCCACCGCCGTCCGCTGCTCAAGCGTCAGCGCATCCGGCTCCTGCAAATCCGGAATGACTTCCCGCTGCGGATCCCAGCGAGTGACCTCCTCCGCGCGCAGTTCCAGATTTCCCCGAGCCGTCAATCGAGCGAATGCCGCCCGCCGCCCGCTGCTCGCCCCCTTCAAGAGCTCGCTCTTCAGAATCCCGTCCGGGCCGGACTCGAATACTTCGCGAATCAGATGCTGCTCGTGTACGGAGCGAAGCCGCGTGAACAGTTCCGCGCCGTACTGTTCCCGGATATCATTCGAGAGCAGAACCACCGAGTCGAACTGCGTCCGCACCCGTGGTGCGCGCAACACCGGCCGATAGGCAATCAGTCCCGCTTCTTCAAGTCTCTGAAGCGGAGCCGCCCGCCGTGCCAAACCGAAATCGCGTTTCATGCGCTCCGTCGAGACCGGCGCTTCAGCCATTGCTTCAACCGCCGCCGACAGTCCTGCCTGCGAACCCACCAGTTTCAGCAGCCGCGGATCATCCGCTTCGACTGACAGATTCCAATAGCGTTTCTCGTCGAGCGATATTCCCGCCGGCAGCGCCGCCTTCAATACGTCCCCCCACGGACATAAATAATATTCGCCAATCCAGCGCGTAAACTTCAGCATCACCGCCGAAAACGCTGGTTGCTCGTCGAGAATCGTCTCCACTTCCCGCGTGGCGCGCGGATCGGCTTCCGTTCGCGTCGCCACAATCGTACCCGTCAGGCGACGTTTTCCGAACGGTGCCAGAACGCGTTTCCCCGGCGCGGCCCGCTCCCACAGCGGACTCGTCAGACGATACGAGAAAACCTGATCCACGCCCGGAAACACGACGTCCGCCGTCTGCGGCAAACCGAAATCGCTCATGTCTTCTTACGGAAGGCGATGCGCACCGGCACGCCCTCGAATCCGTATTGCTCGCGAATCCGGCGGTCAAGATAGCGCTGATAATTCTCCGCCACCAGATCGGGATGACCGGTCCAGAAAACGAACTGCGGCGGTTCCGCCGATACTTGCGTCACGTAGTGAAAGCGAATGTCCCGCCCCTTCACCGACGGCGGCGGCGCGGTTTCCATGAGGTCTCCCACGAACCGGTTCAGCTCCGGAGTGGAAATCCGTTTCTGCCGCTCCTCGTGAATCCGGATCACCTGTTCCAGCACCTTGAACACGCGCTGCTGCTCCAAACAGGAAATGAACATCACCGGCACGTAGCTGAGTGAGGCATAGCGCTCGCGAATCTCGCGGTGCAGCTTGTCGGCCGTGCGCGCGTCCTTCTCGACCAGGTCCCACTTGTTCACACAGAGCAGCATTCCCTTGCCGAGCTCTTCGGCCTGCTGAAGAATGCGAATGTCCTGCCCCACCACTCCCCGCTCCGCGTCGGTGAGAACGACCGCCACGTCGCAGTCGCGCAGCGCGCGGTCGGTGCGAACCGTGGTGTAAAACTCCACCGCTTCACCGATCCGACTGCGACGGCGCAAGCCCGCCGTGTCAATCAGCGTGAGCTGCTGCCTATAGTAGCCGACCACCGTATCCGCCGCATCGCGCGTGGTTCCCGCGATTTCCGTCACCACTCGCTGCGGCTTGCCGACCACTGCGTTCACGAACGACGATTTCCCCACGTTCGGCCGTCCCACCACCGCCACCAGCGGTCGCGGCCGTGAAAGCTCTTCCGCCGCTCCCTGCTCCGGCAAACGCTCCACCACGTAGTCGAGCAGCTCGGCCACTCCCCGACCGCTCACCGCGCTCACCGGCAGCGGATCTCCCAGTCCCATCGCGTAGAACTCGCCGGTCTCCAAATCCTGTTTCGGTCCGTCCGTCTTGTTGACCGCCAGAACCACCGGCTTGTCTCCCCGCTGCAATAGCCGCGCAATGCTCAGATCCACGTCCGTCGGTCCGGTATGAGCGTCTCCGATGAACAAAACGAAATCGCATTCCTCGAGCGCGAACTGCACCTGCTCGCGAATCGCCGTCTCGAACAGATCCTCGCTGTGCGGAACCCAGCCGCCCGTATCCATCATCAGAAACGCGCGACCCTGCCATTCCGCTTCGGACATGTGCCGGTCGCGCGTCACGCCCGGTTCGGGCGCGGTGATGGCCTTGCGCGACCGGGTGACCCGATTGAACAGCGTGGACTTCCCGACGTTGGGCCGGCCCACGATCGCAATAAGCGGCAGTCTCATTCGGTCGCGCCTGCTCTCACTCGATCTCGATCAGTTCCAGGCGCGGCAGATGAGCGTCGCCCACGATCAGCAGATCGAGTTCGGTGTCCAGCCCGACCGCGGAAATCGAAGTGTCGGGAATCGCCCGCGTGAGATATTTGAAATCGTCCCCCAAACTGAGACTGCTGACGTTGTAGCGGCCGATGGAAAACCTCGTCGAGTCGCGCTGCAGAATAAACAGCCATTGCATGTCCTCGCGCGGATGCACGAGCAGATCGGCGTTGCGGAACGCCCATCGCCGATACGACGGCATCGTCACCGGCTCCCAGGGAACCGTCGAAGTGACCTGTATGCGCGACAAAAACGCCCTGCCGTCGCTGGTTCCCGCAAACACCAAGCGCCCTTCCCCCGCCGCGGCCATCGCCTCGGCGCGCACCGCGTTCAATCCGCCCGTCAGCGTATTCATCTGAGTCACGCCCGGAAGCGGCAGCGAAAGATGGTCGGCCCGCCGCAGCGTCCCCCAAATCCCCGCGTCAATCTGCGTGATGTAATCGGCATCCAGATTCGCCACCATCAATTTCTGCGAGGGCCCATCGAAATAAATCCGTCCCGGTCGTTCGAACAAATCCGTCACCAGATCATTGTCAAACGCCGCTCGTGTGTTGTCGTCCGAATCGGCGTCCACCAGCGCCTGCGTTCCCAGCGAAATCTTGAACAGTCCGTCCTTGTCGCCGCCGCCCGCGTGAGAGTAATAGACGTAACCCGCCTGCCCGTCCACCGCCAAATAGCCGTGCGTTCCGGCCGTGTCCGCCGTCATCACTCGCGCTCCCAGAGCAAGATCGGGAAGCGTCAAGAACTGCACCGCGTATTCCATGCGATCCTGCGTGCGAACCACCAGACACGCCTTATCGCCGGGTAAAAACTCGGCGTCGAACACGTCGTTGAAATCGAGAATGCGGGTGTTGATCACCGTGTGGCTCTGCAAGTCCACCAGTTGCAGCGCCGTCCCCCGCGAAGAGGTTCGCCCGTGCAGCAGCAGCGCCCGATGCCGATCGGAATCCACGCAGATTTCCAGCGGATTCGCGAAATCAACGCTGATCGTGCGCGGTCCCGGCGGTGGAGACGTGATCGAACTTTCCTCGCTGTTGCAGCCGAGCATAGCCGCCAGTGCGATAAGCATTGAGATCGCTGCGAGAAAACGAACGTAACGCATGTTTGGAAACCTCTCTCGCCGGATGTTGTCCACCACTTTACGGAATGAAAACCACTCGCTGCACGGCGCTGACGGCGGGTGTACTGGCGCGAATCAAGTACGTCCCTCCCGCCATGCCGCCGAAGTCTATCGGCAAATGGATCGTGCTGCCGTTGGAAATCACGCGACATTCGAGAACCCGCCGACCCAAAACGTCGAAGGCGGCCACGTCAATCGGAGCGTGCTGCGGCGGGATTTCCATCGTCACCGTCCCGTTGAACGGATTCGGATAACACGTAAAAAGCTCCGGTCGCTCGGGCTGCCAGGCAATTTCGGTTACGCCCGCCGGTTCCGGCCGAACGACGACATCCACCACCACCGGCAAATGATCCGACGCGTAGTGCAACGCATCGGCTACGCTGTCGGGAACCGCCGCGTTGTATCCGTCGTTCACCGCCTGATTGAAGTGCTGACCGTCGTTCCCGAATGCGCGATGCGTCGCGGGCAGCACATAAGATCCGGCGGTGTCCATCCACGCCGCCGAGACCAGAATGAAATCGAAGCGATCGTCAATTCCGCCGGTCGCGCCGCCGCCGAACGATGTTGTGCGCGGCGATTGCGTGTGAATGTCGGCGAAACTCACCGTGGCGTGCCACTCGCCGGGACGGTTGATCGGATCGAAGAGCTGTCCGTTGGGATTCGTGTCCGCCGACAGCAGAAGTTGATAGGCCGGTTCCGCCGACGTGTACAGATTGAAATCTCCGACCATCATGAACAGGCTTCCTCCCGGCAGCAGGTTCAATTGCTGCCGCAGGGTCGCGCATTCCTGCCGCCGCCGCTCCTCGTTGTCCGCGCCTTGACTCGCCTTGAGATGCGCCGAGTAAATCCGAAAACGAATCGTCGTATCTCCCGCCGCCGGAGCCAAAACGTACTCGTTGATATCTCGCAGCGTTGTGGCAATCGCTCGCTGTGAAATCAATCTCGCTTTCGACGTCCGGTAGAACAGCGCGTTGTCCGTGTCGGGGCCGTTCATGAATTCCGCCGCCGCCCAGTCATCGTTGACCGGGAGAAACGCGAACGAAAGAAGGTGGTCCACCGCATCCTCGTAAATGATCTCCTGCATCGCCGCGATATCGGGACTGATGGCCTGCATGACAATGCGGAAATCGTCGAGCCGGTCGCTGTCGGCTGCCCCTCGAAAGTTCAGTGCATTGTAGGCAACAACTCGCAACGTGTCGGCTGCGCCGACGTTGGTTAGTGCAATACTCCATGCCAAAATCGCGCAAACGCGAAGGACAATGCTCAATCGAATCCAGTTCTTCAACTCAATCATCCTATCGAATCAAATGAAGTTTCAACGCCTGATGGCGGGACTTTGTGTTCAGAGTCAGAAGGTACGTGCCCGACGGCAAATCGGAGGGAGCATAGCCGAGGCGGCCCGCGCCCGCCGAACGTCGCTCATGCAGTAGCGAGGCCACACTACGCCCCATGATGTCATAAACCGCGATCTCGACCTCACCCGCCTCCGGCAGGAAGAAACGAATCTCTGTCTGTGAATTGAACGGATTGGGATACGCCGCGAGTAACTCGTGTTGCGCCGCCGTGTGTGTCTCACGAACTGAACTTCGTGGAGCAACATAGAACTCCCACGCCTGCGAAACGGCAAGCTCCCCGTCGCTGACCTCCACCGCCACGATTTCCGTCACATCGCTCTCATCGAATGCCAACTCAACGCTCGTATCGCTGCCCACCGGCAAACCGTTTCGAGTCCATGAATAACGGAGCGAATCCCCGTCGGGATCCTCCGCCGTCACGGCAAACGTTACCGTCTCCTCGACCAGAACCGTATCCAGATCGGTCGGCGAGTAGGCGATGATTTCCGGCGGACGGTTCAGATCGAGCGTAAACATCGAGCGGCCGTACGTCGCCGCCACCAATTGCCGCGAAGGATTGTGCAGCACCAGATCAATCACCGGAACTCGCGGCAAATTCTCGCCCAGAACGAGCCACGTCTGTCCCAGATCGGGAGAAACGTAGGTCCCGAAATCACTGGCAACGTAAAGCCGACCCGCCACGTCGGGATCGGGAATCACGTCATTGAGCGGGCCGGACGGCAACCCGCCGCTGATATTCTGCCAGCCCTGACCGTAATGGTCACTGCGAAAAAGATGGGCATCCTGTTCCGCGTTGCGATAGCCCGATACCGTCACGTAGACCACGTTTTCATTCAGGGGATCCGGCTCCACGTGCGATATCCAGCGGTTGGGCAGCCCCGGCGAGACGTTGCTCCACGACCCGCCGCCGTTGGTCGTCACCCATACGTTCGCGTCGTCCGTTCCCGCGTAAATCAATTGTCCGTTCACGGGCGAGACGGCGATGGTGGTAATCGTCCCGAATGACAGATTTCCGCTTCCGCCGCCGTCGGTGAGATCCGGGCTGATGGCCGTCCACGAGTCCCCGCGATTCGTCGTTCGATAGACGCGCTGCGCTCCGTAGTACAACGTGCTCCAATTGGACGGCGACAGGGCGACCGGCGTGGACCAGTTCGTCCGCTCGTTCTCGTCAATCCCGTCCATGATTGATCGCCACGACCCGCCGCCGTTCTCCGATCTTTCCAGCCAGCCCCACTGATACTCCGCATATATGCGATTGCTGTTCGACGGATCCACGATCACGTAGAATCCGTCCCCGCCGTGAATGTGATCCCAGTCCCCCAAAGCGCCCGTCATCGTGCGCAGCGTGCCGTTGTCCTGCGTCCCTCCGTAGCGTCGTTCCGGGTGTTGAAAATCCACCGTCGCCGCGTAAAACTGATTGATCGGAAGCCCGCCCAGAAACGTCCACGAATTCCCGTTGCTCGTCGAACGATACACTCCCCCGTCGTTCCCCAGCAGAATGCGTGTCGGCTGCGCGGGATCAAACCACATCGCGTGATGATCCACGTGTACGTTGTTCCCGATCTGCTGCCAGTTCTGCCCGCCGTTCGTCGAACGAAAGAGGTCCACCCCGAGCACGAACACCATGTTCTCGTTGTCGGGCCGCACGCGAATGTCGCCGAAGTACCAGCCGAAATTGCTGTATATTTCTGACAAATCGCCGTCGTTCACCCGTCCCCACGTCTCCCCTCCGTCTATCGAACGAAACACTCCCAGGAAATATCCCGGATGATCGGCATAGCAGGCATAAAGTACGTTGGGATTCGAGCGGCTGATCGCCAGCCCGATGCGGCCCACGTCGTTACCCGCCGGCGGCAAACCGTCCGTCAGCCGCTGCCACGTATCCCCGCCGTCGGTCGTGCGATAGATTCCGCTCCCCCGTCCTCCCGCCTGCCGATACTCGGGACTGCGAATCCGCTGCCACGTCGCCGCGAATATCGTATCGGGATTCGTCGGATGAACCACCACGTCGCAGGCGCCCGTCGAGTCGTTCACGAACAGCGACGGCTCCCACGTCTGCCCGCCGTCCGTGGAAAGATAAACTCCCCGCTCGCCACCCGTGATATACAGCTCGCCCATCGCCGCCACCCAGACCTTCTGCGGGTTGGTTGGATCGAGTGCGATGCGCGCGATGTAGCGCGAGTCGGTCAAACCGCGATGCTGCCACGAGAGTCCGCCGTCGGTCGTGCGATAAATTCCCGTTCCGAAATAGCTGTAGCCCGCCGAGCACGCTTCTCCCGTTCCCACGTACACTGTGTCGGGATGCGCCGTGTCCATCGCCAGCGCGCCCATCGAGGTCCCCGCCTCTTCACCGAACACGCACGTCCACGCAGTTCCCCCGCTCACCGTCTTGAATACTCCCCCCGAAGCCGAAGCCACATAGAATACGTTTTGATTGGTCGGATGTCCCACGATATCCGCCACTCGCCCGCCGATGTTGGTCGGTCCGGCCGGAACCCACGGCGGCTGCTCATCGAGCGTGTTGCGCGGAATTCGCTCGTGCGCAGCCCGCGCGGCCAGGAAATCCACCGTCGAGATATTCGCATCCGGCCACGTCCGCTGCTGCATGAACCAGTCCGACGGAAACGGCCCCGGCGTTTCACGCATCTCCTCTCGCCGGATGCGCCGAGCCTCATCCGAATGAGTAATCTTGCCCGCCACGAGCACGATAGCCATAAGCACAATGGTCGAGGGCAAGATAGTCTTCGCGAACCGCATGATGGCCTCCCACTTCCCGTAGATTCACCCAAGTATTGAATATACACAAGAATATTCACACGCGCAACGCATCAAATGCCACCCTAACAAGACGTTTCACGGTGAATAACGATGAAGCTCGCAGTAAATCCACGCACTTTTCACACTCAGTGGACAGGGAACTTGAAATGTGCTAAATTGGCGGGCATGGCACATGACTATGACTATGCAATCATCGGAGCCGGAGTGGTCGGCCTCGCCATCGTGGCCGAGCTCGCCCCGCGCGGCTCCGTTCTGGTGATCGAAAAGGAGTGGAAATTCGGTCAGGGCTGTTCCAGCCACAACTCCGAAGTCGTTCACGCCGGACTCTACTACGAACCGGGCTCGCTCAAGGCCCGGCTCTGCGTCGCAGGCAATCGCCTGATCCGCGATCTTGCCCGCGAGCACGGATTCGGCTACTCGATGGTCGGCAAGTACGTGGTGGCAACCAGCGAACAGGAAACCGAATACCTCAAGTGGCTGAAAGAGAATGCCGCTCGAAACAGCGTCACCGACTTGCGCTGGGTCGAGCTTGATGAGCTTCGCGAGCAGGAACCCTGCGTGCGCGCGGTTTCGGCTCTCTTCTCACCCACTACGGGAATCGTGGACAGCCACGGCCTCATGTCTCACTTCAAGACTCAGGCCGAGCATTCCGGAGCCGACTTCGTCTTCAACTCCCGCGTCGTAGGCATAAGAAGTCTCCCCTCCGCTTCAGCGGGGGGGCTGGGGGGGGTCGGCTATGAGCTTTCCGTCCGCGACTCCCACGGCGACGAGACCTCCATCACGTCTCGCATCGTCATCAACAGTGCGGGACTCTTCGCCGATGACGTGGCGGCGCTCGCGGGTCTCGACGTGCGCGCACACGGAATCGAGCTGCACTGGGCTAAGGGATTCTACTACTCGGTCGAGGGCAGTCTCGGTCTGAACATCCGCCATCTCATCTATCCGGTTCCCGATCCAAGCATGAAGTCACTCGGTGTGCATGCGACTCTGGATCTGGCGGGCGGCTTGCGCTTCGGTCCCACGGCCTTCTATCTGGAGAAGAAAAACGAGGACTATTCCGTTTCCAATGATAATCTCGAAACTGTAGCCAGCAACATCGCGCGCTACGTTCCGTCTGTAAAATCCGACGGCATGAACGCGGTCATGGCCGGCATTCGTCCCAAGCTCTCCGCTCCCGGCGATCCCGTCCGCGATTTCTACATCCGCGAGGAGAGCGACCACGGTTTCCCCGGCTTCATCAACCTCGTCGGCATCGAATCCCCCGGCCTCACCGCCGCCCCCGCCATCGCCAAGATGATCGGTCAAATCTTGTAGCGGCGCGATTCATCGCGCCCGCCTCGTAGCGCCGCCTGGACATCCGCTCGGTAGGGGCACGGTATGCCGTGCCCGCTTCCCGATTGTAGATGCAAACGGCAGTTTGCCTTCTCGCCGAGCCGGGACTGCGTCCCTGCCGGAATCAAATCCCATGTCATTCTGAGGGCCGCACCTTTCCCTCTTGTCATTCTGAGGGTCGCTCTGCGGCCCGAAGAATCTCAGCCCCCTTGCTTGAACCGGATAGATCGGACTCCATGTTGGATCATTGGCTCCCCTGGGTCGGGGCTCCGCCCCGACACCCGATGACAACCGCCAATGTGTTCGCCAGCCGAGCGTCTTCACCCGGTCGGAACGACTCCCGATTGAGAGGCATCCCCCTTCAATCCCCTTCCCTGACACTACCCGTAGGGGCGGCCCTGCGTCGCCGCCCGCTTTTCCTACCCGATGATACCACCTATCCCCCCACCCTTCGGCAACTTACACTATTTTCATTCCAGTACACCGCCCGCAATTCCATCTCCCGAAAAACTCAGCCGACCCGCCCGCTGCCTTGACTTATCGCACGAATCATGGCTATTTTTCATCTATGCAATCCATCGAAAGGATATAAAATGAAAACGTCTATCTCTATCCTGCTCATCCTTCTGTCGGCCTTTACCGCTGTGGCCCAAAGTCCGGATACGCTCTGGACACGCACCTACGGGGGGACCACCACTGATTGGGCCAGGTCCGTTCAGCAGACGGCCGACGGAGGCCATATCGTGGCGGGATGGACCGCTTCTTTCGGTGCGGGCGGCCATGATTTCTATCTGGTGAAGACGAATAGCTCGGGCGACACGCTCTGGACGCGGACTAATGGAGGGAGCAGCCTTGATGGAGCCTGTTCCGTTCAGCAGACCGCCGACGGAGGCTATATCATGGCGGGAACCACCACATCTTTCGGTGCCGGCGGCTACGACATGTATGTTGTGAAGACGAATGGGACGGGTGACACGCTCTGGACGCACACCTATGGGGGAAGCAACGAGGATTACGCCTTTTCCGTTCAGCAGACGGCCGATAGCGGCTATATCGTGGCGGGATACACCTATTCTTTCGGCGCGGGCAACCAAGATTTCTATCTGGTGAAGACGAATAGCCTCGGCGACACGCTCTGGACTCGCACCTATGGGGGGAGCCGCGCTGATGGAGCCTATTCCGTTGATACGACCGCCGACGGAGGCTATATCGTAGCGGGATGGACCTATTCTTTCGGTGCGGGAACTCCCGCTTATGCCAATTTCTATCTTGTGAAGACGAACAGCCAAGGCAACACGCTCTGGACGCGCACTTATGGGGGAAGCAGCGAGGATTGGGGCTATTCCGTTCAGCAGACCGCCGACGGAGGCTATGTCGTGGCGGGAGAGACCCGGTCTTTTGGTGCGGGCATGAAGGATTTCTATCTTGTGAAGACGAACAGCTTCCTCGACACGCTCTGGACGCGCACCTATGGGGGAAGCGGCGATGATCAAGCCTATTTTGTTCAGCAGACAGCCGACGGAGGCTATATCGTGGCGGGATACACCACATCTTTCGTTGCGGGCGGCTATGATTTCTATCTGGTGAAGACGAACAGCCTCGGCGACACGCTCTGGACGCGCACTTATGGAGGGAGCAGCAGTGATTACGCCTGGTCCGTTCAGCAGACCGCCGACGGAGGCTGTATCATAGGGGGTTACACCAACTCTTTCGGTGAGGGCGGCTATGATTTCTATCTGGTGAAGACCGGGCCCGACGG
>JAHJDG010000052.1 GCA_018812265.1 bacterium
CCGCCATATTGATGGCCGGCGCGACGAAAGCGCGCCTCGGCAACGTTGCGGGCGTCGTCAGCTTCCGCTTCATAGATCAGATCGTGATCGAGACGGGCGGGTCGCGCCTGCTCGTGATGCTCTTTAAGCACTATCCTTGTCAGGTCCTCGCCCTGAGCGACAAGTGTGCTTTCAATGACGGCTTGGGCCTGCTCCTTTGTGAAGCTGTCGCCGGGCATCTCTTCGGGCAGCAAGGGAGACAGGCTCTCGATTCGTCCGCTGTGCGCGTGAACGGTTCCCGAGTACCGCAGACGATTCTCCGGCTGCCAGGCCAGAATCCGCCAGCGTCCCACACCGAGCCGCTGGTTAGCGATGCGATTGAACTCGGAAATGGATATTGAGTGCTTCAGCAGATAGGCGGACGGATCATCGGCTCGCGCCTTGTCATTTTCACTGACGAAAGCGGCCAGTTTCAGCGTGTCGGGATCGGCCCAGCCGGCGCGCCGAAGCGAATCGGCAAACGTTTCGATGGCGGCTTCGCGCTCGACGTCGAACTTGAGAAACTCGCCGATCTTCTCGCGGGGAATGAGCGCAACAGCCACGCCGCCGGCGAGCAGAATCAGAGCCAAGATTCGTGCACGACTCGGCAGCGAACGATAGATTCGGGAGGAAACCGTCGCGGTTTCGGCCGGGGGAACCGCCTCCACCGGGCGTGCGATGGCTGACTGGGAGGCGGTGACGTCCGCATTCAGGAGACCTTGTTCGGGGACAAACGATCCGCGCCGCAGATACGCGATGAACGCCGCCACCAGCGGAATCACGAGCAGTCCGGTTGCGACAACGGCGGTGGCGACAAAATACCAGTTGTCGCTGCGGAAGAGAAGCAGCGCCGTGTAGAGCGCATCCACCGTGTAGTGCCAGACGAGCAGCGGAAGAATTCCGAAGCGCAGCATGAGCACGCCGATGATAATCCCCGCGAAACCGACTTCGGCGCCGCGAATCCAGAACGGCTGATTGGCGTAGCCGGAATGCCCGAATCCCCAGATGACCGCCGGAACAAGCACCGCCAGCCAGGTGAGGCGGTTGCGAAACACTTTTTGCAGGAAGGGAATGGAAAATGCGCGGCTGATGAATTCCTCGCTTACCGCCGGGAAAAATCCGATGGCCAGCACCGCCAGCCACGGCATGGCCGTGTTGAGCAGATTGTCATAGGGAACATCCGACGGACTCCACGCTCCGAAACGTCCGGCAATGAGATAGAATACGATCTGGTAGGCAAGGAAAAACGCGGTGAGCGTCACGCCGAGCAGGATGCCTTTGAAAGCGGACTTTGTTCCCAACGCGCGGGGCGTGAACATGCGCGGAAGTGAGGGTTGGTGCGGGTATTTCTCACGATACAACGTTTCCGCCGAGGCGGTAATGAGGAAGATAATAAGTCCCGAGGCCAACGGTTGAAAGAGGCCGTAGAGAATCGTTTCGAGCAGGAATCCCGGCCAGGAAGTCGTGGTGTCGTACCAGTATAGACGGAGCGGAAAGTTGTTGATCTGGTTAAGCAGAGTGAGCGCGGCGGCCACCAAACCGAATGCGAGCGCCGTGCGCCATCGTATGTCGCGCCGGCGGAGTCGGATGAACAGCACGGCGATCATCGCAATGGCGGTGAGCAACATGCCGACGGCCGACATGCTCTGAGCCGTTTCGTTGTAGCTGCGCAGCCGGTTGAACGACGCCCGCCACACTTCCGGCACGTGCAGGTACTCCGAGTAGCTGCCGATGCGGTCGCCCAGAACCGTAACGGAATAGCGGTACTCGGAGCCGCGAACCGGTTCGATCCCGCGCGCCCGGTAAGTGAACGTCCAGTCCGTGCGAGCCGGGCGGACGACGCGCTGGAACTCGATGAACTCGATCCGACTGGAGTCGGAACCGACGATGCCGGCGAGGAAGCTCTCAGCCGTCGCTCGCGCATCGGCTTCGGGGATCGTGGCGCCCGCTGCCTCTTCGGGGAGTTCATGAGCGAGGCGAACGATGTCGCCTTCCGGCGATACATAGACTCGGAACTCTTCCTTCGTGCCCGGCCGGAACCAGCGATGCTGCCAATACCAGAGGCGAACGGGCGAACCAAGATAGGGCCGCGCTCCTTCGACTCCCAGCTCTTTCTCCAGATACGTCTTGGCCAGGCCGTCGTAACCGAATCGGCTGGAGTGACGATAGGTGGAAGGTGGCGCGAGATCAAGGCTGTCGAGGAATCGTTCGGCCACGCGCTGCGATTGCGGCCGGTTCAGGCGGAAGTCTATCGAGGCTTCCGGAAACGCCCGCTGGAAATAGCGCGTGCTGATGAGCACTCCGACCGCCAGAAGGATCAGACAGACCACGATGAACCAGCGGTCGTTGCGGGTAAGTCGCAGTTCGTTCATGATTCTCTCTTTGTTTGGGGAGAGGGCGAACGATGGCGGGCCGAACGCGGCAGCGGGTCTCGACGTACGCGAAACCCGCTGTCACGGATGTCCCCGAAAATACTTAGGCGCGTTTGCGCGAGCGAATGTAATACCCGATCATCAGAATGGTTGAGACCAGGCCGACCGCGGTCAGAATCGCCCACACCATCCACGGCTGATGCATGTTCCACAGAATGCGCGTCGCTTCCTCGGTGGTAGCTCCCGCGCCGCCGTTCAACATGGAAGCCATCGTTTCCATTACCTTGTCCTGCGGGATCGCCGCGGCCTGCGCTTGATCCATGCCGAGTTGGTTGACAAGATATTCGCGGGCGAAACGGAGCTTGCTGCCGAGATTTTCGTACAGAAAGCCCGACACCAGATTTCCGCCCGCCCAACCGATGGCGAACGGAATGTTGGAATAGCCCATATAGAGAGCCTTCTTGTCGGCGGGGGCCGTCAGGCCGATATACTCCGAGAATTTCGGGCTGCACCACATCTCGCCGATGGCGAAGATGAAAATCGAGAGCGCGACGATGAAACCGATGTTCGTGAAACCGCTGAGAAAGAAGCCGACCAGCGAAATCACCATGCCGCCGATCAGCGCAATCATCGGATGGAACTTGCCGGTCAGCCACGCGATGGGAAGCATAAGGACGATGATCGCCGCGCTGTCAATGTTGATCAGCATCTCCGGCTTGACGTTGCCGTTCTCCAGAACCAGTCCGTCGCTGATGGCCCGGAAGTAGGGAGCCACGTCACGGGAAACCACCCACTCGTCAATGAAGTTGGGAAGAAGATCCCAGAGCTGCATGAACATGAACCAGAATCCGCTGAAGATCAGCAGGAAGACCATGAAGTTCTTGTCACGCAACGTTCCCATCGTTTCCATGAAGGTCTGGCCGATGGTCTTGCGTGGACCGGAAGAAGTCCGCTCCGGCTCCTTGTAGAAGAAGAGTGCCGGAATGAAGTTGAACAGCGTGATTCCGGCCGCACAGATGAACACAAGTTGCCAGTTGTTTTCGCCGCGCAGGATCGCGGCGAAAAAGGGAGCGAGCGTGCCGCCCACGTTGACCATCCAGTAGAAGAATCCCCAGGCAATCGAACTGTTTTCCTTGGTCGAAGCCTTGGCGATGGTCCCCTGCACGGGTGGCTTGAAAATGGCCGTTCCCAGTCCGATTAAACACGAAGCGGCAAGGGCCATCCAGAAACCGCTGGCGAACGCGAAGGTCAGGTAGCCGACGATGTTGATCGTGAAGGCAACATAGAGACTCTTCTTGTAGCCGTACTCATCGGTGAAACCGCCGGAAACCATGGGCACCAGACACTGAACCAGCGCCCAGATCATATAGATCAAGCCCTTCTCGGAGTACGACATGGCCAGACCGTTGTTGGCAACGGCGGCAACCATGTAGAGCGGCGCAATCGCGCGAACGCTGAAAAAGGCGAGGCGCTCGTTGGCCTCGATCCAGTTCGCCACCCAGAAGTTCGACCCCAGGTGGCGAATCTGAGTGATAACCGATACTCCCTTTGCCAAGTTGACTCCCTGCGATGTAGAAAGTGTTAGGTAACGTGGATTCTGAGTAAGGAATAGGATCGCGAGCGATCAGGAATGATGCCGGAGTGGAATTTCGCGGGCGGCGTCGGTGACGGCTCCGATTTTGGAGGCGAAATCATCGGCGCGGGCTTGAATGTCGTCGTCGGTCATAAGGCGGACGTCAAGCAACTGGCGCAGGCGATAACCGGTTCGCAGATAGTTCATTTCCGCCAGAGCAATGCTCCATCCCTCGAGCCAGTTCATGAGCGCATGTTTCTGCTCGTCGGAACCCTCGAAATGAATCAGCAGATCAATGTCGCTCGTTTCATCGGCCGTCGCGCTCTTGGTGCTGCCGATGACATACAGTTTCTTGACGCCGAAACGATCGGGATCGAGGTGATCCACGATGCGTTCGATCATCTGCACTCGCCAGCGCCAATGTTCTTCGGCGGTGGCGTCGGGCGCAACCGGCTTGGGTTCACCGATCTCCTCGACGCTTACCGTCGGCAGCGACAATAGACCGATCGCTTCGTCGAGATCGGCGTTCATCAGAACTCGCAGCACACGCCCGTCGGTGATCGTCGGTACGTCCACTACCCTTACGACTTCGGCGAGCGAGGCGAACTCGGGTAAAATATCGGGCAGGATGTTGCGCGATCCGACGAGAAACTTCTCGTTGAAAACGATTCCTTCATCGTCGGGGTAAAGCGGCAGGTAACGGATGGAGGACTCCACCAAGTCCTGGAAGAAGTGAGTGCCAAAGGAGAGGTCGGGGACGTAGTTGCCGCGTTTCCGCGCGATCTCCACCAGCATGGCGGTGTTCTTGATTTCCGAGTAGCCGACGTTCACGCCCAGTTTGATGTCGCCGCGGCTTCCCCACCTCCCCGGACCCATAAGAATGAAGCGTCGCTTGGGAAGCAGCGCGTTGAGCCGTCCCACGCATCGTCCCACGGATCGCAAAGTCTCCAGGTCCTCGATTTCTCCGTATTTCTGAGGATCAACATATACCACGTGGGTGATATCGGGAAGTCGTCCGTTGGAGACATAGCGCTTGGCCGTAAAAACGATTTGGTCTTTGGGGAAATCGCGCGGAATCGGCGCCGGAATGCTGCCCGTCGAGTAGGCTTGCGGACGACATTGCAGCAGGTAAAAATTCTGTCCGTCGGACGCGAATTCGATATCCACCGGCCAACCAAGTCGCTCTTGAAGCAGGCGAAGCATGAGCTGCATTTGCTTCACGAAAGACGTGCGGGTAACTAATCCTTCAAAGGTGACACAGAAATCCTCCTGTTCCAAATCAAGCATCAGCCCGCCGGGGATGCGCATCTGACCATCCGTGAACAGAGAGATCACCTGATTCAGCCATGGAATTTGTGCGCCGTGTTGACGAAACACATCGCGAACGTCAATGGTCTCGAAAGCGTTCGTTTCAAGATTGATGACGTCCATCTTGATCGGCGAATAGCGTTGCATCTCGTCGGTGGTGACGTTGACGCGCAAGCCCGGTTGCCCGGGGGCGACGAGAATCGGGTAGTCATCGGTAAGCCGATCCACCGCGCGCGTCCCCAGACCGGGAACCATGCGAATCAGTCCGTCTTCGCGGCGGATGCGCGGTGACCAGCGGAATTCGTTGTTGCTGAAGGCGACTCCGGCGAAGGCCGGAAAGAAATATTTGCCGACGCGCGTCCCAACGACTTCCTGGATCATGATTCCCATCTCTTCGCGGAAATCGAGCAGACCGCGTTCGGCACGGTACTGAATGGGATCGGGTCCGAATGTTGAGGAGTACACCTCGGCAACCGCGTCCATCAGCGCTTCCAGTCGCTGATGCTTGGGGCCTTGATTGGCAAGGAACAGACTCTTATACTTGCCGGAAAACGAAGCGCCAAAACGATCTTCCAGCAGACTCGAGGAACGGACGATGAGCGGACAATCCTCAAAGTCATCCAATGCCATCGAAAGCCCCTGCACGACTTCCGGCGTGAAGCTGGAATGCTTAAACACCTGCACGATGTGGTCGTATTCCCGACGAACCTCGTCAATCTCGTGATACTTGTGCTCGACCAGCTCTTCGAGATCGTTATAGGTCACGAAATTCAGCAGGCCGTCTGAGGTCATGTGCCAGGTCTTGGGAGTGCGAATGTTCCGCAGTATCTCATGTTCTTCTGCGGCGCGCCGAATAACACGGGCGGCCAGAAAGAGTCCCGCGCTCTTTCCCCCCAGCTTTCCGTGGCTGCCGGTGGGATAGATGATGCGGCGCAAGAGATCGTAGAAATCGTCAACGTTCACGTACTCTTTGGCGACGTTGATGTACTCGAGCTGATCGGTGAAGAAGCGTTGCACGAGCGATACGCGAATCTCCTTCGCGGTGGTAGGCGACATCTCGATGTCTTCGGCTGCGATGTGATGGAAGCGACGAATCGCATCGGCCACGTCGCCAAGCGTCGTCCCGTGGCTCTCCAGGGTCGTGACCAGGAATCCGGAGCGGTCTTCCTGAATCCATTTCTGGATCCAACCCAGAATCTCTTTATCGGAGAAGTAGTTCTCCGCAATCCGCAAAATACTCTCGGCGAATTCGGGCGATGGATCGAGGGAGCGTTTCCGCGTCGGGCGATTTTCATCCAGCGGTGCAGTGGCGTCGCCGCGCAGGCGTTCCTGCAGTTCCGTTGCTTCATGAATACCGCTGGATCGAAGGCGGATGAAGAGCTTGCGGAGCACGCGGCGATACAGATTCTGATCCGTCTGCCGCAGGAGGTCAACGGCGACCTGCCACTCTCGCTTGGCCCGCGCCGACAGTTCCTCCCGTGCCGACTGCCACTCGTGGTGCATGAGCCGCATCTGCCGGTATTGCAGGAAGTGACTGAGGCGATCGGCAATGGTGCGGGTTAGCTTCGACTCCTCTTCCAGAAATGGACCGTCGTCGGCCTGCGGCATCTCCTGCGTGTAGTACACCGTGATCGTCCCCACCGGAGTCCCATGCAGCACAAGATCCGCTTGTTGTGACCACGGAGTCTCGACAAATCCGCGCGGCACATAGTCCGCGCCGTTGTAGGTGATCTTGGCTTGACATTTATCGGGGTATTGCCATCCAGGGGGGATGGCTTCGATAACGCCCTGAAAAACCTGCTCCAGATCGGCCTCGGGATCGCGTAGCAGTTCCTCGATGCGGTAGAGGCATTCGAGTTCCTTGGCGCGTTCCTGCAGCGCCCACAGGACCTTGTCAATGGGCCGATTCTTGTCACTCATGATGAACCACTCCTTGCCGGCTGCGGCCGTCCACGCGAACGTGCAGCGGCTTCGTCAGGCGAATATGACGCACCAGCGGCGTCTCGGATACACACGGTTGATTCTCCAGCCAGTTCCAATCCACGTGAAACGGTCCGTCGTGTCGAACCGAAAAATAACTGACCTGAAAGCTGGCCAGGTTGTGGAAAAAGTGCGAGCCTTGACTCAGCTCCACGTTCATCGTCGGCAGCGTCGCTTCCACCAGTGTTTTGACTCCGGAAATCTGCGCCCATTTCACGGGGATTCCCAGCCACGGATCGCTGCTGCCCCACCGTCCGAAACCGATCAGCAGATAGGGCCGTTTCTCAGCGGCCAGCGGACGATTCATGGCGGCAATTTCTCCGGCGATGGCCGGTGTGTGGCGGGCCTCGAACGAATCGGAGCGGACGTACACCACGTCGCGAATGTCCTCCACCGTGCCGTTGCCTAAGACGGTATCGGAAGCGAGCAGAACGCGATCGCCCGTCATTTCACCCTCGCCGATCTCGACTTCCTCGGTGGAGACCATCATCGGCCGCACCTGCAAGAATCCGAACCGCGCGGGCAATGCGCGTTTTTTGCCGAGCGTCACCGCGAACTCGATTTCCACCGGCGCACCCACCGCCGCTTCGCAGAGTTTCAGGAGTTTCTGCACCAGACGATTGAGCGGCAATTGCTCGTAGAACAGAATCGGCGCGAACGTCACCGCGCGCGGGCCGGGATTCTCGATTCCCGGATTCATGCGGTCGGCCTGCGGATCGTAGGTGGACGCGACGAAGCGCAGCGTCTCGTCGGCTTCGGCCTCGGCCAATCCCGGTTGGATCATGTACTCGGTTTCTTTGGTCGGATCGAAGGTCGGCGGTTTGCCCATGTTCACGGCCCAGAACTCGCGCTGCGTGACTTTCAGGAGCTCACCGGCCGAGCCTACCGGCGGATTCGTTTCGGGAAACGCCGGGGAGTACGTCCAACACATGCCGCCGTCCACGATGCTCTTACCTAGACCGAGCGCCAGATCCACGACGCCCTGCTCGGGACGGGCGCGGCCCACCGGATAGAAGTTGTACGAGCGTCCCACGCCCGACAGAGTGGGGTAGAAGCGTTCGCCGTAGCGCACGCCGACGATTTCCTGAATGACCACCGCCATCTTCTCGTCTTCGATGCGGCGTTCGATGCTCGCGATGTAGGCTTTGGCTTCCTCGAAGAACACCGAAGCGTACACGAACTTGATTGCCTCGACCAGTTTGCGGAAGCGCGTTTCCACGTCGAACTGGTTGTTGGGGATCATTTTCGTTCCGTACACCCCGGCGAAGGGATGATGGAGCGCGTCTTCGAGCAGGCTGGACGAGCGCACGGCCAGCGGCTGGTGGACCTTCGAGATCAGTCCCATCAGGTCGCCGACGAAAGCAGGCGGGAACGAAGCGCGCTGAAACGCGTGGGCGATTCGCGCGTCCGAAAGTTCCGAGAGCGCGACTTCGTAGAGATCGTTCTGCTCCATGAACGCGTCGAAGAGGTCGGTAGTCAGAACGGTCAGGCGGGGGATGGTGATTTCGATCTCGGGGAACTCGTCCGCCTTCAGGCCTTCGGCCAGCGTGTCGCGGATGAAGGCCAGACCGGTGGCTTTGCCGCCCAATTCTCCCGAGCCGAGACGCGTGAACACGTCCCCCGATCCGAGCAGGTCGCGGCTGAACGGGGGGATGGCTTCGCGCGGGGAGAATTTGCGGGGTTCGGTCATGACCGGAACTCTGCCGGGAGGTTTTGTACGATTCTTACCGTATCGAGGCTCACGCGGATGACTTGTCCGACCAGCCGCACGATGTATTCGGGATCGTCGTCGCGGTTGGGATCGTGTGTGATGCCGCTGTGCTTGTCGGTCTTGACCTGATATTGATCCACCACCCATTCCAGTGCGCTGCGGTTGCCGAGACGATACTCGAACGCTTCGGCCGGAATGCCGGTGCCGGTGATCGAGTCGTTGACAACCAACTCTCGCGGTGGCGAATCTCCCGATTCGCCTCGCACAGCCACTCCTGGACGAGGCGGGCAAGACAGGAAGATTCTCAAGAATCGATTATTTGAGTTGGTAAAGATCGATTTGACAACCATGTTTGTGGGCTGTAGTCGAAACCTGTTCGAGAGCTTCGTATCCGGATCGTATTACAAGGGCTTCGTGCATTTCGTTTCTGAGACTCTCCAAGGAACCGACGTGATAGAAATGTCTGAACAGCCTGATGATGTTACCACTCCACATCTCCTCAATGTGAGTGTTCTTGCGGTATCTATTCTCGAACCACATAGAAAGAGCAAAACCGCAGCTAAGACGTTGAGCGATGACTGCAAGTCTATTGGCATCGGATTGAGACCAGTTGTTATAATAGTCTGTGTGGCGTCCAATGTATGGCGGATCAAGGTACACGAAATCCTGCAGTGAAGCACTCTCGAGTGTAGACTCCCATGTCCCGTGCCGAAAATCCCATTTCTTGCCACGCATCTGTCTCGCAAGCCAGCCTACTTGATTCACAATCTTTGTAATGTACTGAGACGAGAAACGCTCGGGCTTCCGGCAAAATGGAACGTTGAATCTGCCATTCCCATTGAAGCGCATTACTCCGTTGAAACAGGAACGGTTTAGGAAAACAAAATCGTACGGGGAGGCTTCACTGTTAAAACGATCTCTCAAGCGGTAGTAATGCTTCTCGCCGTCTTTCCGCAACAGGTCGCCTTCTTTTTGAAGATGGCAACGCAGTTTTTCGGCAGTAATTGTGCCTGCGGAGATCGCCCTATAAAGGTTTATAATATGCGTATTTGTATCGCCTAGGATGGCCCGATCTGGAGCAAGATTGAAAACGACCACACCCGATCCTAAGAAGGGTTCAATCCACCTACCCTGTCCGTTGGAATGCCACCGAATATTCTGAAAGATGAAGGGGACCAACTTCGTCTTGATCCCTTGACACTTTATAGGAGGCACTCCGACATGATCGATATCGAAAGGGAGGCTGTTCATTTATGTTCTCCACTTGTATCTGGGATTCTCTTGAAAGCGAAATAGGACGCGATATCCCGGTATGGAGGAGCTGCTAACTCGGCAGCCAGCGCCATGTCTGCTGTCAAGTAATGCATCCAATAGTCGTCAAATACTGCTTCGCCTAGACTCGCAAATGGACCTCCGCCCGACTTCAAAGCGGCAAGATCATTGACAGATCCGATGTTCTTTGTGTTACCGCTGCCGGGCAGATCCTTAGCTATCTTGAACTTTGGTTGAGCAAAAAAGTCGAAGTCTCTGACAACTGAAGGTATATTTGTTAGCTCGTCAATGCCAAACTTCTTCAGCTCGTTTGCACGTGCCTCGGCTCTGGAGTATATCACTCCGAGAACGAAGTGCCCTTTATAGGATGAATAGGGGAACGTAATATTTTTGGTGGATTCACGCTCTCGGAAATAGCCTGTGAATGCTCCCAGTGTCATTGTGTTTACGGAGGTCGTGTTGGTTCGATAGGTTGTCTTGAAGTCCACAGCATACCGAAAGCCATCTTTGTCAATGAACGAAATATCCGGATAGTGATTCTGTTCCGCCGCTGGAACTAATTTAAGTCCCTCTCGACTTGCGAACTCTGCCAATGCAGGGAACAGCATGATTTCAATGAGCTTCGAGATGACTTTCGTGTCATCCGAGATTGTATAAACGTTTCTAAACACATCAATGAAACCCTTGACAATCCATCCTCCGTCTTTGGTGGCCAACTTCCCGGCAAGAGCCTCCGTCTCCGCTTGGAGCATGGCCAGGAATGCTGCCGAACTGTCCTTTGCCATCTGATTGCCTCCTCCTTATGCCCGGTACATGTTGCGTTACTTCACACTCCCATAATACGCAAGAAGGGGCGGTTTGTCAACCGCCCCTTCCATGTTCTATCCGTTGTTACACCCAGCCGCGATCTTTGCAGGCTTGAGCCACGCGGTTCACCGCGATAACATAAGCGGCATCCCGCATATACATCTTGCGTTGACGGGCCAGATTGCTCACGGCCTCGAAGGCGTGCGTCATCTTGACGTCGAGCTTGCCGAGCACCTCGTCCTTCTCCCAGAAGTAGTTCATGTTGCTCTGCACCTGCTCGAAGTAGCTGCAGGTCACGCCGCCGGCATTGCAGAGGAAGTCGGGAATCATGAAGATGTTGCGCTCGTGAATGACCTAGTCGGCCTCGGGAGTGGTGGGGCCGTTGGCGCCCTCGGCGATGATCCGCACCCGCTTGTGCATCTTGCTTACATTGCCGGCCGAGATCTGATTCTCAAGCGCGCAGGGAATGAGGATGTCCGCCTCCTGCTCGAGCCACGCATCGCCGGATAGCACTTCGTAGCCGAGACTGCGGGCCTTATCCTTCTCGATTCCGCCGAAGCGGTCGGTGATTCCCAAGAGTTCCTTGAGATTGACTCCATCCAGTTTGCGATAGCTGTAGGAGGTTTGATCCTTCTGATCCCAGCACGACACGCAAATGACCTTGCCGCCGATCTGCGCGTAGAGTTCGATGGCATACTGGGCCACGTTGCCGAAGCCCTGCACGCTGGCCACCGTCTTCTCGGGCTGCATACCCAGTTCCTTGAGGGCCTCGCGGACGGTGAAGATCACGCCGTATCCGGTGGCCTCGGTACGGCCCAGCGAACCGCCCATACCGACCGGTTTGCCGGTAATCAGTCCCGGATAGTGCGCGCCGTGAATCGCTTCGTATTCATCGAGCATCCACAACATGTGCTGGGCATTCGTCATCACGTCGGGAGCGGGAACGTCCACCAGCGGCCCGATGTCCTTGGAGAGCTGCCGGATCCAGCCGCGGCAAATCTGTTCCTGCTCGCGCGCGCTGAGGTTGTGCGGGTCGCAAATGACTCCGCCTTTTCCGCCGCCCAGCGGGATGTCCACCACCGCGCACTTCCAGGTCATCCACATGGAAAGCGCGCGCACCGTATCCAACGACTCTTGCGGGTGAAAGCGAATTCCGCCCTTGCACGGGCCGCGCGAGTCGTTGTGCTGCACGCGAAAACCGTGAAATACCGACATCGTCCCGTCGTCCATATGCACGGGAATCAGAAAATGGAACTCTCGAAGCGGATTGCGCAGTAGCTCGCGCGTGGCCGGATCGAGTCCCAAAAGATCGGCCACCTTGTCGAACTGCGTTTGAGCCATTTCAAACGGGTTAAATGCCTTGCTGCTCATCACAGACCTTCCTTAGTTGTTCAGTCGGCTCGCTTCAGCAAGCCTCCAATCAAAACGTGCTATCACCCGGCCCAAGCAAATACCGAGTGAACACAAAATATAGAAAAATTTCACGAAACAAACAAGATTATTGGGCCAGCTTCTCTTCCATAAGTTATTTTTTGTTATGTACTTACACATAAGGCACTTCCGTGCCTCTCGAATTCAGCGACTCGTCTCCCTTCTTTAAGGGTGATCCGCTGGTCGCGGGCGGAGAACCCGAAAAGGCTTTTCAACAATGTACTCCGATGCCGAGTTCCTTGTTGACTTTGCGTCCGCCTGTCGGCATATTGACAGTACGTATTTGGAATAAGTCGTTATCCGGACAGATCACATAGCATTTCATGCGAACAAAAATCACCAGCCTACTGATTCTGCTGCTACTTGTCGCCAGGGCGGCCTGGGCCATTGTCTATGAGACGGGTTCGCTGCGCGGTTTGGTCATGGGAGGTTGTCCAGACTGTGCCTATGACAACTGGACGGGCCACATTGCCGAGGGCATCGCGCGGGAGGGCTATAACGATTACGGACCCAAATGGCTCGATCCCCAAACCAACGGCTTCGGCCACTTCACCCTGATTCCCAGCGGGGGAGCGGGGGACGCGACTCTCGCTCTATGGAGAACGGTCTTTACGGCTGCGCTTGACGAGGACTGGCTGGCGGTGGACACGCTGCTCGCGGGCAAATGGGAAGAGTGGGGGTATGAACTTGTTGAGCTGGAAGACACCACGATGGGCCGGACGCTCTATCTTGTTCGGGAGCGGTTGGACAGCAGCCTGATTGACGTGAACGTGGATTCGCTCCCCGACGATGACATCATCGGCGGATTCGATAATGCGTGGGGTTTGTTCGTGTTCAATCCGTTGGCGGTCTCCGGGCAACTGCTGGTTCAGATGCCGCATCCGGAAGACGACTACCTCTCGATTCCGGTCGGGCTTGAGATGTTCCTCCAGTGCGATGCGCGAGCGATGATGATCGCGGGAGCGGGACGGGAAGTATTGTGGGACGTTTTGCGCCCGCCCTATGACAATACCAAGTCGCTGAGTGATCCGACTCGCAACGGCCGTTGTCCGTTTCAGGTCTGTCATGAGGTTCTGTTCGACGGACTCGACGAAGGACCCGAGAATCCGCTGGTCACAATCCAGTTGCATTCCTATGACAGTCAGGCTCATGAGCAACTCCGCGACGTCCAAATCGCGGCCTTCCGCGACGATCCTTACCCCAATCCGCCGTTGCGCGATCTGGCCGAGCATATGGATATCATCCACGCGCTTGGTGAATACCCGGTAGACGGGTTTTCCGAGGACTCGACAATTGTGAGACGCGTGGACGGCTATGTGGGTTTGTGGTCGAATCCGCACTACTGGTTCTTTGGTTCGCAGAATCCGCTGGCCATCGCCTCGATCATGGACCTGATCGGTGCGCCCGGAAATCAGCAAGCCGTGTACAGTCATCGGGATCATGACGTCTATGCCGATCCGGAAAACTTCCTTCACATCGAACTCGACGAGTATCCCGACGGACTCTGGGAGCCGACGGACTGGGAGCGGTGGCTCATGGGGCCGCGGCCGCCCACTCTCGAGACCTACGGTCTGGCCGTGGAATACTATCAGTCCTTGATCTCGGCCGTGGACAGCGTGATTCGTTTCTATTTCACGGCTCCGGATACCGTTCCTCCGCCGGTGGTTACGCTGTATCAAGTCACGAAGCTGAACTCCTCGGAGGTTTACTTACGCTGGAATCCACCGGCGGCCGATCCGAATTTCGATACGTACATTCTCTATTTCGATACGGCGGCGATCAGTGATTCTTCCCCATTTGTGACCCGCGAAGTACCCTACCTGACCGGTCTTCACGACTTCAACAAGCAGGGATCGGAGCTCAGAGGACTGGCAACGCCGCCGGAAGAGTACGAATTTGCCGTGGCCAGCCGGGACGTGTTCGGCAACACGGCGGAACGTTCGAACTCGCTGGGAGTCACCGACGGCCCGATCGGCAGCCTCATCGTCATGGCGGTGAGTCGGGACACGGTGGAACTGCGCTGGGAGTCGCAGCCGGGAGATTCACTCTATGGAGTGTATGCCAAGTCTCTCGCGGATACGGTGTTTGTCAAGCTCACCGAAGTCAGTCAGAGTTGGTGTCGCCTGACCGCTTCCGATAGTCTGTTCTCGCTTTTCCGCATCAGCCGGATCATCCGGCAATAGATGACCGATGGCGGCAAGAGGAACACAAGGCGGGCAGGTTACGAAACCTGCCCGTTTCCGTAGGATTCGGTGCGGAGCGCCTCACGGCTACGCAAGATCAATATTTTGAAGCAAATCATGCCACATGAGACTGCCACAATCGAGACCCGGTCGGTTCGGACAACGATTGTCTTGACGGTGTAAAATTTGCAATTACGAAGGAGGCTTTGTATCTTCAAGTCCTCACGGTAGGCTGGTGGCTGGTCATATGTCCGGCATCCGTCCGTGTACCTTTCAATCCCTGTAATCGTCTATGAGAATCAGCGTTTTCGGTCTTGGCTACGTCGGCTGCGTTTCGGCCGCCTGTTTCTGTGACCTCGGGCATGAAGTCTGGGGCGTGGATATTGATCCCTGCAAGGTGGAGTTTATCCGGAAGGGTCAAAGTCCGATCATCGAAGAAGGTTTGGGCGAGCTGATTTCCAAATATGTGAAGACCGGCCGGTTGCATGGTGCTTCATCGGCCCGGGAAGCCATCGCCGCAAGCGAGGTCTCGCTGGTGTGCGTGGGAACTCCGTCGCTCGACTCGGGCGCGCTCAATACCGAGTACGTCAAGCGCGTTGCCAGTGACATCGGAAAGGCTCTGCGCGACTCCTCGCATCCGCATACGGTGGTGATCCGCAGCACGCTGATTCCCGGCACGACCCGCCGCGAGGTTCTGCCGCGACTGGAAAAGGAATCGGGGAAGAAGGAGGGCAAGGACTTTTCTCTGACCTACAATCCGGAATTCCTTCGCGAAGGTTCGGCCATTCGCGATTTCTACGAGCCGCCCAAGACGGTCGTCGGGGCGCTGCGCCCTGAGACCGCCGGGCAGGCCGCCAAACTCTATAATGGAATCAATGCTCCCGTGTTTTTGACCGAGATCGAAGAAGCGGAAATGGTCAAGTATGCGGACAACGTGTTCCACGCGCTGAAGATCGTTTTCGGAAACGAGATCGGGGCGGTAGCCAAGAAGCTGGGCGTAGACAGCCACCGCGTGATGGATATTTTCGTTCACGACACCAAGCTCAATCTTTCCCCCTATTACCTCAAACCGGGTTTTGCCTTCGGCGGTTCGTGCCTGCCTAAGGACGTTCGCGCGTTGACGTGGTGCGCGAAAGACCTGAGCGTGCGCACACCGATGCTGTCTTCGCTCATGGAAGCGAATCGCGAGACCGTGCAGCGGGCGGTGAAGACGGTTCTCGGATTCGGCAAAAAGAAGGTCGGGCTGCTCGGACTGGCCTTCAAGGCGGGCACTGACGATCTCCGCGAAAGCCCAATGGTCGAGCTGGTGGAAACGCTGCTCGGCAAAGGCCATCGGATCAAGATTTACGACAAGAACGTTTCGCTGGCCCGGCTGGTCGGCTCAAACAAGAAATTCATCGAGTCGGTTTTACCGCACCTGGCCGAGTTGTTGTGTCCCTCCGTCGAGGAAGTTCTCGATCACTCCGACGTGGTCATCATTGCCAATCGCGATCCCGACTTTGTGAACGTCGTCGAGCGGGTGCGTCCCGATCAGATTCTCTTCGATCTCGTGCGCATCGTTCCCGAGCCGCCGCGCGACCGACCGAACTATCATGGCTTCTGCTGGTAAGGTTCTCATTCTCGTCGAGAACCTGTCCGTTCCCTTTGATCGGCGGGTCTGGCAGGAAGCGACCACGCTGGCCCGGAACGGCTACCAGGTCAGTGTGATCTGTCCGCGGATGGTGGACCGGCGGCCCTTTGAGACCATCGAAAACGTCGCGATCTACCGCTATCCGCTGCCCTATACCGCGCGGCGGGCGCTGGGCTATTTCATCGAATATCCGTGGGCGATAACGCTCACGTTTTTCTATGCCCTCTACGTGTTTTTCCGCCGCGGTTTCCGCGTGATTCATGCCTGCAATCCCCCCGACCTCTTCTTTCTCGTAGCGCTGCCGTTCAAAATGTTTGGCGTGAAATTTCTGTTTGATCAGCACGATCTTTGTCCTGAGACCTTCGAGTCGAAATTCGTCGGCAAGAAAGGTATCCTTCTGCAGGTGCTGCACGTGCTGGAACGCTGCACGTACCGCACGGCCGAGGTGGTCATCGCCACCAATGAGTCCTACAAAAGTGTAGCCATCGAGCGGGGGAGGAAGCCGGCCGAGCGCGTGTTTGTGGTTCGCAGCGCTCCCGATCTCTCGCGGTTCGTGCCGACCCAGCCCGATCCGGCTCTCAAGAAGGGAAAATCGTTTCTGGTGACGTATCTCGGCACGATGGGCCAGCAGGACGGATTGGATTATCTGTTGCGAAGCGTGCGCCATATCGTGCACGACCGGAAGCGCAACGACATTCAGTTCACATTCATGGGCGGCGGTGAGAATCTGACCGCACTGAAGGAACTTGCGGTCGAGCTGGGAGTGTCCGAAGCGGTGGAGTTCACGGGCCGGGTGTCGAACGAACAGGTGCTCAAGACCCTGTCAACTGCCGACGTCTGCGTGGCTCCCGATCCCATCAGCCCGCTGAACGACCGGTCTACCATGAACAAGATTCTCGAGTACATGGCGATGGCGCGGCCGATCGTTTCCTATCGTCTGACGGAATCGGCTTTTTCGGCGGGGGCGGCGGCGGTGTATGCCGTGGACAATGATGAAGAGGATTTCGCGCGGAAGATCATCGAACTCTTAAGTGATCCCGATCGCCGCGCGCGGATGGGCGCTCTCGGTTTCTCGCGCTTGAAAAGCGAGCTTTCCTGGGAATACAGCACCCGTCAGCTCTTGAAGGCATACGAGTGCGCTCTGGACGTTTCTGGCCGGCCCGGTGATTGATCCGTGAGGATGATTGAACGCTGTTTGTCGGCCAAAGACGAAAGCGCTTTCTTTCGTGAGGGTCAGACTTGGCGGGCAGACTCGGAAGCTTGTGTGAGTTTCGTGAGTTCACTGCAGACCTGGCCGAGAAAGTTGGCCACTTCCCGGGCATGTCCTCGAAGCGCGGCATCGTTCAGCCGCTGGGCGAGTTCCGATAGACGGTTGTTCGAGATGACGGTGGTCGTTCCCATCATGTCGTGGCCGAGGGTGGCGGCGGCGGTGAAGAAGTCGGGGCTTTCGGTGTCCGGCAGCGACCGGATTTGACGCAGGAACGCCGATGCATAATCGGCAGGCTTGACATCCCTCCCACCGGTTGAGAGCTTCTGTATCTTGTAGATTAGTTCGGACAAACTGATGGGTTTGCCGAGGGAATCGTCCGCACCCAAGTCCTGCAATTCAGCCCGCAGTTCATCATCCATTTCATCAGCAAGCGCGATGATGCATGTCCGATGGTGAGAGGGGGGATGTTCG